>CAZKAI010000021.1:0-45885 GCA_964550565.1 uncultured Pirellulales bacterium | reverse complement strand
AAACTGATAATTCGTGTCGCTTGAGATCGCGATACCGTTTGTGCTGGTGATACTCCTCCCGGGCCTGCCGTCATGTACGGTCGATATTCCCTCAGACCTTATCGCCACTTCCTCGGGATATAATACAAGTTCGTCGGATCCGTCCAGACAATCGACGTATTCTCACCGTTATATCGAACCACGCTGCCATCGGTATAGCCGGCATTCATTTTTAAATCCTGTATCCCTGAAGGCAATGGGCCAGTAACCTTGTTGGCAAGTCTATAGATCCAGAAGACCTCAACATAGTTTCCGAATTGCGGATCGACATTATTCGTGTAAAAAGTGATCTCGCCACTCCCTCGATTCGGTTTATGTGCCAGCCAAAAATCATTGTAACCGGTCACTGCGCCCCAGTAAAAGACAGAATCTGAAACCAGCAAATTGGCCTGCATCTTGTCGCCTTTACCCGTTGGGCCGTTAAACTCCATGGCACCGACAAGTCCACCTTGAAACGTATATCCGCCCCAGTACAGATTGTAGGAGGTCTGAGTTCCCTCAAGGGTATAATAGGGTGTTTTCGTTTTATAGTCGACATACTGCCGCTGCAGCTCAGCCAAATCCTTGGCAGGCCCCAGGGGACAGACAAACATATCCACCCGCGGCAGATAACCGCCTAAATAATGGTAGGTCCCTTCGTGTTTCGACCGACTTTTATCATGCTGGGCATAATTTAAATAGTTAACCACACCAAAACTGCCGTTCGGCCGCTCCGCCGGGTGCGGCGGATAGAGCCCAGCATGGTCTGACGCATAAGCGAACAGGCCCGTGAGAGTTTGATGCTGGTTGTTGGCACATAGCATCATTCTGGCCGCATCCTTGGCCTTTCGCATGGACGGCACAACCACTGACATTAACAGTGCGATAATCGCAATCACGACCAGCAGTTCAATTAATGTAAACCCTCTTCTATTCATCCGCTTTTCAATCCTTTTGGAAAACCTTCTTTCAGGTTTTCAACTGGCATGCCTTTTCAGGTCCGCTGTATTCACTCACATTTATCCTCTTGCGGGACAGCTCCGGATGCTTGCGAAACTGTCCCGCCGGAGTCTTAAAACAGTACAAAATACCGCCTGCGACGAATTCCCGGCATTAATTGTCCGGATCTTTACAAGCAGAGAGACTGGGGCCAGCGGCCGCAGTCCAGCCAGCTTTCAGCCGCTTTTATAATGTCATGCAAATCCACCATGCAGTCGGGCTCACCGAGCGGCCCGCTGATATCCATCGCCGGTCGTTCCACACAGATTGTTCCACCCATCACCGTGACATAAAGATCGGCGGCTTCCCATGCGTTCAGCGGATAGTTGTAAAGCCGCAGGTCGTCGATTGAACCCCCAAACGGCTGGCTGCCGTTTTTACAGTTGCCGATATACAGGGCTTCATCATAATCGGCAAACAACCGAAGCCCCGTCATGGTCCCGACAGACTGGCCGTTGATGTACCACGTGCAGACTTTGGTCGCATCATCATAACTTAAAACATGATGGAACCACGCTTGCCGCGGATACTGTCCAGGCGACAGCCACGTTCCAGGCGCCGTATTGAACCCGCCAGTGTAGTCAAGTGAATTGTAACGGTCCACTTCCAGCAACTCGTAGCCTGTGGTGGGGCCGCTGGCAATCATCGATTCCCATTGACGGCCTGTTGTATCGGTCGCTTTATCCCACCACGCCAGCGTCCAGTTCGGATTTGCATAAGCCGTGGTTGCGATGTAAGCAGAAACAGCACTCTCACTGATCGGAAAATCAATGGCATCTCCAGAGGATACTATACCTGCCGCATAAGAAACAACCGTGGAAGGAACGGCATTGTTGCCGCCGACAACATCGTTAAGGTTGCCCTCGAACGGCCAGTGACCAATCAATCTCTCGATGCTCAATGCGGCCTGGCGGGTCTCCCTTGAAGCAGCATTTGCGGTGATAATCACTTTGCAATAGTACTGACCTTCATCGGCAAGCTGTGCGCTGGAAATCTCAAATGTGGGGGTAGTTGAGAGAATTCCGGCCTGGCCCACCTTGTACCATTCATAAGTCATACCGGTGCTGTCCAGTGTAAAGGGATTGAGAGCCTCAACCATGAAAACGGCTGTTTCGCCGGCTGCCAGCCACATATCAGCAGGTTCAGTCACGATAACCGGGATTTGCGGGACCGTGGTAAAAGTCCAGATCGGACTCGAATGCGGGGTGGGCGTATAAGGGGCCACATTGTTGGGCTCCAGTGCCTCGACACGCCAGAAATAGGTCACACCGCGCGTCAGCTCCGGGCTGAAGGCATAGGTCGTACCCGCTTGAGCGGCGCTGTAATAGTCCGCATCCGCCGCAGTCAGGTTCAGCTCATTCGAATCCACATACACATTGTAGCCGACCGGTGTATAGGCCGGGGGAGCCGTCCAACTCAGTTGAACATCAACAGCCTGATTTGTCGCACCATTATCCGGAGATACCAGGGCCGGTTCGGTGAGTCGCAGAACCATCACATCATCAACGCAAAAGAAGGGTTTTGCTCCTGAATTTACGCCGATCATTTTGATCTGAATAAAGAGCTTGTCGCCGGCGTTTAATGTTCCGGTCGTGAAGTTTTGGGTGAAAATGTGGTCTACCTTGGAAGCAGGTACAAGATAATTATCACCGGCAGCAACCACGGCAACCGGACCACCGACAGCGCTCGTTGCCGTAGCGGCGGTTTGTCCAACCAGCAGGTCATACGTGGCATTCAATTTGCGGGTTCCGTCCGATGTCTCGGATGCCAGCATCACAGAGAACTGGTATGCGCTGTTGCTTGCAATGGGAATACCGTTGCTGGTAATATTCATCCCGTCCACGAGCGATATCCAGAGCCGCGACTTGCCGAAATTATTGGTATCGAAAATGCGGGAGGAGTTTGTACCTCCCGGTCCTGCGACAGTCCAATTGGCCAGAAAGTCGGAACCGGCAGGATTGGCGACCGCATAACTTTGAAAATCATCAAGGTAGAGAACCTCCGCATTGACGGCTGTCACCAAGGCCGCTGCCATCATCAATACTGCTATTCTTTTCATCTTTAATTCTCCTAATATCGTTAAAACACTTGTTTTTGATTGCCGGAAAGAACTAATTACTGCAGTTGGATGCAGGATAAAGGCCGCATTTAAGCCACTCGGCAGCCACCTCCGCAAATTCATACAAATCCACCTTGCAGTCGGGGACGCCATTCGGGCCGGTAATGTCCAGCTCCGGCCGTTCCAGGCATACATAAATGCCGGGGTTGAAGTTCGTGTACAGGTTTGCAACCGCCTGGGCATCCAGCGGATAAGTCCAGATACGAACATCATCCAGCAGACCAGTGTACGCAACGTTTCCATTGGGTAATTCAGCACCGAACATCAAAGCGGCCGGGCTGATTTCCGGGTGAGCCGTATAGGTCACCTGGTTTCTGAGGAGTCCGTCCACATAAATCCTGGATGTTTTCGTGGCCGCATCATAAGTGCCGGTCGCCAGGTGCCAGGTGCTGTCATCGACCTTGACATTGGATGACAGGTCATTTGGGGTCACCGTGCGCAGCGTATGAACCGCCTGGCCTGATGCATTATGTGTCAGAATAAAGCCCTTCGCGGGCGCGGCGGGTTCTGTCGTGGCCGGTGCCTGCTTGGAGACATAAGCCCCCCAGGCGGTCGCCGCCGAACGATTGATCCACGCGCTGATGGTGTAGCCCTGCGGATAAAAATTAAAGAAACTGGTGCTGTCGGAAACGGTAACCAGGCGGGTTGTCGTTCCGTTCAATTCAATCGCGCCGCCGTCCTTACCGACCGCAATACGATATTCCGATGCGGTCGCGATATGGGCCGGGGCCACGGGTATTTCTTCCTGAACCGAGTCGGCCAGGAAACCGCCAGTTGTGTTGGGATCATCCAGTTTCCACCATCCGGCCAGACGCCGAGTCATTACTTGGGCGGGCACCGAGGTCGCCGAGCTGGGCAACGCATTAGATGCCGTGCAGGTATAGAATCCTTCGTCGGCAAGCTGCACGTCGGTCAGCGTCAGGCTGGCCTTTGTTTGGTCCATTAGAAGCGAGCCGTCTTTATACCACTGGTACGACGCGGCGTTCAGGGCATCCAGCGTTAACACCACCGTATCCCCGGCTTGAACGGTCTGACTGGCCGGATTGGTTACAATAACGACGGCCATCGGGGCAGTGGTAAACTCCCAGGCCGGACCCGAATGAGGAATCGGCGTATAGGGAGCGACAAGATTCGGCTCCAGCGCCTCGACTCGCCAGTAATAGGTTGTGTCGTTGGCCAGCTTCGGGCTGGGGGTATAAGTTGTGCCAGCTTGGGCGGCACTGTACCAGGTCGCATCAGCAGCCGTCAGGTTCGGTTCATACGGATCGACATATACATTATAGCCAATCGCTGTGAACGCCGTAGGAGCCATCCAGCTCAGCGTTACATCCGTTACCACATTGTTTTCGCTGTCTGCAGGAGATACATAGGTCGGAAAAGGGGTGGTGCTTTCGTAGGTAGCTTCAAAGTGCGGCTCCCAGGTGGGCTGATTGACTGTGACTCGGCCGATTTGAATGACACCGTTGGTGGTCGTATTCGTGGTGTCCAATTCAATACCGCCGGCGCTGATCACACCGAGTTCGTTGACAAACATGATGGCATACTGGGTATCCTTGTCCAGGGGAATATAATCAAAATACCAAGTCATCAGTGCCAGATTAGTTGTCGCCGGGAAATCAATGTAATTCGTTGAGGTCCCCAGCAGAGTATGATATCCCGTGGTCGCATTATACATATAAATCGCAAGATAGGTCTTGGCTGCCCCACCATAACCGCTGGACGACTTTGCATACGTCCAACTCGTCAGATATGCCGTTTGCGGCATGGGATCGCCGGTTTCTGTATACTGGGGAAGGTCCGGCGTGAAGACAAAACCGGCGTAAGCTGCCTGATTGTCATTGAAATCACCGTACTTCTGGGTTGTTACCGCCCCGGCACTGACGGACATTGCTATCAGCACCATAGTCATTACTGTTACGACTAAATCATACTTTTTCATCATAAATACCTCCAAATAAATAATTTTTTTCCATGATTCTATGCATTTACCTGTCTTTCGATTCCTTTCGTTGTCAGACCTTGCTGATTCTTGTCATCTCCTGATCCCGTCAATTCAGTCATTTTCTTCCCTGACAGATTTCTGATTGATTTTCAGCAGATTGGGAATAAATGTAAAATGCTGCGATATGCGTTCATAC
Organism: uncultured Pirellulales bacterium; assembly: GCA_964550565.1. Classification (GTDB taxonomy): domain Bacteria; phylum Planctomycetota; class Phycisphaerae; order Sedimentisphaerales; family Anaerohalosphaeraceae; genus Anaeroglomus. Next base: position 40,611 of record CAZKAI010000021.1, on the reverse strand, counting down.
GCCCGATCAGAAAGATTGCTCCCGTTGCGGGCATCACTGCGAAGCGGGATCAATTCATAAACACGTCTCAAGCGGGTTGCCTTGCCCTGTAAAATCGTCTCTGATATGCGTGCCATAAACCTTTCCTGTCTGTCTTAAGTTAAAATGGCCACAGTACACTTAAGTACTTAAGTGTACTATAGCGAATTAGTGACTTGAAGTCAAACAGGTTTTTTTAATTTTATGAAAAATATTTTTTTCTACGTATCTATATTATATGAAAGGCTTTACGTAACACATAAAGTGAAATACATGATAGTTTTTGATACGTTTTTTAAGACATACACAGCGTGATGAATTCATTGACGAATTGTTGAAAGAGCATATCGAAAGGCTTTTGCATGGCTAAGGTACAGCAATTCCGAGATTCTGAATTTGTATCATCACCTCCACGATGACGACAGACAGAAGACGATGATGGATCTTGCCAAATCAGAAACATCTGAACGCGCGGGTAATCATTTTGAGGACAGTTTGAGGACAGTAGACGAGTATAAAATAGGCAGGAATCTGCAACCCATTGAATTACAAGAACTTATAGACGTGATTTTGGCCAATAAAGAAAAAACGGAGAGGGCGGGATTCGAACCCGCGGTACCCAATGGGTACACTGGTTTTCGAAACCAGCTCGATCAGCCGCTCCGACACCTCTCCATTACTTTGCCGGCCAGAGCAATCGTCGTAATCTAACGCTAATTTCGGTTTTTTGCAAGGCCCTTTACGATGAGTTTATCAAAAAGAACTTTTCGCTCTATTATATTATATTTCACACCTATATACAGGGCATAGAAAACTTGTCCAAAGGTCATACAAGTTTTGATATTTTTTACATCAGAATCTCGGATACAAATCCATAATCTCTGTTTTTGAATCAAAAAAGCCCTATTTCTATTCCTGGCACAAAGATTGCTCAATTAAGAGCAACTGATAGTGTGTTAATTTGGAACAGTTTGCAGGACAGGAAAAGCTATGATTCAAGACAATACAGTCATTAATCTGCTCGAATCAGCCATGCAGGCCGAGGGTCTCCGCCAGCAGGCCATTGCCAGCAATGTTGCCAATATGAATACCGACGGCTATCGGCGTATTGATGTTAATTTTGAGATGGAACTCAAAAAAGCCATGGACAAAGGCAAGGATATAAATCCCGATAAAATAGAAATGGAATTCTACCAAACCCGTAATACCGCAATTAACGAACACGGTTCCGATGTTTCGCTGGATACCGAATTGGGAAAGATGGTTGAGAATTCCCTGCGGCATCGGGCTTATATGTCGCTGCTTAAAAAGAAATATCAGCAGATGGATTCGGCGATCAAGCTGCAATATTAAATTCCTGTATCAAAAGCCTTTGTGAATAAATAATCGGAAAGGATTCCGACTCATGAAAATAGAAAGCAATATGTTTGACACCATCAATATTGCGGTATCCGGCATGAAAGCCACCAACCGCAAATTGGAAGTCATTGGGTCCAACATAGCCAATATGCAGACCACCGACACCGGCAATGGACAGCCCTACCGGCGGCTCATGCTGGAATTCAAAGCCGAAGAAAACAAAGACGGGGTCAGCGGCGTCGAGGCGGGGGAATTAAAACAGGACCCGAGCGATTTTCAGTATATTTTGGACCCGGGACATCCCCAGGCCGATGAAAACGGTTATGTCGCCATGCCCAATGTAAGCTGGCCGCGGGAAATGATCGACCTCAATGTCGCCAGCAAAGCCTACCAGGCCAACGCCGCAATTCTGAAGCGGTATCAGAAAATGATGGAAACCAGTCTTGAACTCCTTCGTTAAGGATTATCTCTATGTCAATACAATTTAATCCCAACCTGCAGTCTCCGGCCATTCAAGGCCCGCTTTCCCAGCCGGGTATTCGGCAGGAAGGCGTCGAGCAGACCAAGTTCGGGGACGCCCTGCTCAATTCCTTTCGACAGGTCAACCAGGACCAGACCGAATCCAACCAGTCGATCGTGGACCTGCTCAGCGGCAAACAGCAGGACATCAATACCGTCGTCGCCTCCATGGCCAAGGCGGATATGAGCTTCAAACTTCTGGTAGGCGTTCGCAACAAGCTGGTCGAAGCCTACAAGGAAACCATGCGAATGCAGGTCTAAAACAGTCTCGAACTTAAATAATTTTCGGCGGAATAACCTTTGTTCGACAAAATCAACGCAGTCTGGCAGCGAATTGGATTGGTGCAGCGGGCAGTGCTCGCAGCGGCAATCATGGCCTGTATTATCACAGGCGGCCTGTTGACCAAGTGGGCAACACGTCCCGAGATGCGTCTGCTGTATGGCAACCTCAGCGCCGAACAGGCCGGAGTCATCGCCGATAAAATCCAGGGGCAAAATATCGAATGCAAGATGGGCACCGGCGGGTCAAGCCTTTATGTCCCCTCTGAAAAGGTCTATGAAGTCCGCGCCATGCTGGCCAAAGAGGGCCTCGGCCCCAAAGACGGCGAACCGGGATATGAAATATTCGACAATGAAAAACTCGGCGTCAGCCCGCTGGTCCAGAAACTCAATTACAATCGCGCCCTGCAGGGTGAACTGGCCAAGACAATCCAGTTCTTCGACGGCGTGGAATACGCCCGCGTCCATATCGTCCGGCCGGAACAGACCATGTTCACCGGCGACGGACAAAAGGCCAGTGCCTCAGTCATGCTCAAGCTGCGTCCCGGTTGGCGACTGAGCCAGGCCTCCGCAGCCGCTATTACCAACCTGGTTTCGGGAGCGGTCGAAAGCCTCAAGCCCGAAAATGTCACCATCGCCGACAGCCAGGGTAATTTATTGACCGGTGCCGCACAAGCCGATACCGTCGCCGCGGGGGCAAATACCTACAAGGATTACAAGGCCGCCGTTGAACAGCAGATGACCGAACGGCTGATGCGTTCCCTGGATCTGATTCTTGGGCCGGGTAAGGCAACCGTCCTGGCCAGTGCCATGGTGGATATGACCAGCGAATCGGAAGTCAAAACCACCTACGAAAAAGGAATCCCCGAAGAAGAAACCGTGGACGAGTCCTCCAATATTCAGCCGCCATCAGCTTCCCCCGACGGCAACAACGCCAATCCGGGAGCCACGGAAAAAACCGGCTCCACCCAGAGCAAATACAAAGTTCCCGAGACCATCACTACACGACAAAGCTCCCCCGGCAAAATTACAAGCTGGTCGGTTTCGATTATTGCCGATTTGTCCAAACCCCAGGCTCCGGCATCCAAAACCGATGAGGCTCAGGCCGCAGACCAGCAGGCTCAAGCCGCTGCGCCGGTCGAAAATGCCCTGCTGCTGACCGAAGAGGATGTCAAGGCCATCGTTCGTACGGCCATCGGGTCTGAGTTGTTAAAAGAAGAAAATCTCACCGTGCGGCACGTTGCCTTCAATCGGCCCATGGTCACTGAAATCAATGATGCGATGGGCTTTGATAAATGGGACCGCTATATTGAGATTGCACGGCAGTCATCCATGGGCGTCCTGGCCCTGTGTGCCCTGCTGGCGTTAAAAATCTTCACCAGTGCCGGCAAGAAAGCCGCAGCAGCGTCAGCCCAGCAATCCACAAATGCCCTGGGAGCCGGCGCTGCCGGGCTGCTGACCGCCGGCAGCGGCGCCGACGCCGCCAATGCCATCCGTCAGCATATCGCCGCACAACTGCATCAAAATCCCGAACAGGTCCGTCAATTGTTTGCCAACTGGGTTGCTGAGGATCGTTAAACAGCCATGCTTACTGGAATTCAAAAAGCTGCATTGCTGCTGACGACGCTGGACCCGGCAACCGCAACGGAGCTGCTCAAAGGACAGCCGGCCGAGGTGATACAAAAAATCGCCATGGAACTGGCCCAGTTGGACGCCAAGGGACTTAGCGGCTCGGAACAGGCCACCATGATCAGCCGGACATTCTGCACCGAACTGCAGAATCGCGGCAGCGGTTCACTGCATGTCAAAAGTTTTGTCAGCAACCTTCTGCAAAACAGCTCGGGAAAAGAAAAAGCCTCCGACATCCAGTCGCGTCTTGAAAAGGCCGTTCGTGAAAAAGACCCCTTTATTTATATTTCCAACGCCCCCGCCGAGCAGATTGCCGCCGCTGTGGGAACAGAACCTGCCCAGGCCATCGCTCTGGTCCTGTCGGCTCTTCCTCCCAAACTCAGTACGGATGTGCTGGCCAAGCTGGACGAGAAATTGAGTACTCAGGTGATCTGGCGTATGACCGTCCCGCAGGAGGTATCGATTAAAACCCTGCGGCGCATCGGTGAAATTGTATGCAATCGGCTCATGGAAATGAACTCCGAACAGCAGGCACCGGTCATTAAGGAAAATGCCGGCAAGGAAACACTTCGCAGAGTGGCCCTCGTGTTGAGCGGGCTGCAGAAGGATCGCCGCGACAGCCTGCTGGGACAGATCCGAAATCGTGATGAAAACACTGCCAATACCGTCAAGGCCCTGATGGTCACCTGGGAAGACATCGTTAAGATTGATGATAAATGCCTGCAGGGCCTCCTGCGGAAAGTCGAAGCCGGGGTACTGGCCAAAGCCCTGTTTGGCGCCGATCAGGCCATCACACAGAAAATCCGCTCCAATATTTCAGAACGTCTGTCACAGATGATTGACGATGAGCTGTCACTGATTGGAGAACCGCGAAAAAAAGATGTGCAGACCGCACGCGAAGAAGTGGCTAAACCCCTGCGTGAGGCCAATGAAGCCGGAGAACTGCTGTTTATCGAAGAGGAAGAGTAGTCATGGCCGGGATGCTTTGTCTTCAGCTCGATTCAGCCATCAGTGCTGTCCGTATCCTGGAAGCCGACGCCGCGGCACCGGACAAGGCAGCGGCCGCGGCTTTAGCCAAAGAAACGGCCGCACTGAAAAGCAGGATGGAATCGCTTGGTCAGGCCCTCCAGCAGGCCGTCCAGACGGTGGAGGCCCACGGACGCAGCCTGTTTGTATCGCATCGGGAGCAGTTGATTCACCTGTCTATTCAGATTGCCTCCCGAATCCTGGCCCGCGATATTGAAAAAGGCCAGTACGAGATTGACAAGATTCTGACCCAGGCCATCCAGCAGAACGCCTCCGGCCCCGTGCTTGAAATCCGGCTCAACCCGGACGATTTGAAAACCTGTGAGGAACTGATCAAAAACGGTCATTTCCTTATCGGACAGGATGTAAAACTGACCCCGGACTGGTCGGTGGGCCGCGCCGAATGCGTCATAGAAACCGGTGACGGCACCATGGAATGCACTATACAGGAACATCTGCGCCAAATTGAAACGGCGCTGCATAATGTATCATAAACAATGACTGAAAACAGAAAACAATCCTTTGTGGATTTTGAGCCGTTAATGCAGGCGGTTCGACAGGCTCCCGTCGGCGCCCGCAAGGGTGCTGTGACCCACGTTTCCGGGCTGACCGTCGAAAGCAGCGGACCGTCCGTAGGTCTGGGCCAGCTCTGCCGGATACACCTTCAGGGCGGTGCGGTGGTCGAAGCCGAAGTGGTGGCCTTCCGCAAAGGCAATCTGGTCCTGCTGCCGCTGGATTCCATCGAAGGCATCCGGCCCGGCGACATGGTCAGTGCCACCGACAAACCCCGCATGGTCTGCGTCGGGCCGCAATTGATGGGCCGGGTACTGAACGGCCTGGGTGAACCCATTGACGGCAAAGGCCCTCTCTCCGGCCAGCTCCGTCCGATTCATAACACCAGCCCCGCCCCGCTCCAGCGCGAAATGATCACCGCTCCGCTGTCGATGGGTATTCGCTCCATCGACGGCATTCTCACCTGCGGCAAGGGACAGCGCATGGGAGTGTTTGCCGGCAGCGGCGTGGGCAAAAGTGTCCTCCTCGGTGAAATCGCCAACAGCAGCGCCGCCCACGTCAATGTCGTGGCACTGGTCGGCGAGCGCGGCAGAGAAGTCCGTGAATATCTCGAAAAAGACCTCGGCCCCGAAGGCCTGTCCCGCAGCGTGGTTATTGTTGCCACCTCGGATTCGGCAGCCATCCAGCGCGTCAAGGCGGGATTTGTCGCCGCCACCATCGCCGAGTATTTCCGCGAACAGGGCAAAGATGTCCTGTTTATGATGGATTCCCTGACACGGTTTGCTCAGGCACAGCGCGAAATCGGTCTTGCCGCAGGAGAACCTCCGGCAACCAAAGGGTACTGCCCCAGCGTATTCGCCCTGCTGCCCAAACTGATCGAACGCCTCGGCTGTGACGAACGCGGCAGCATCACCGGCATCCTGACGGTTTTGGCCGAAGGCGATGACATGAACGACCCCGTTGCCGACAGTGCACGTTCTCTGCTGGACGGCCATATCGTCCTGAGCCGAAAACTTGCCGACCGCGGCCACTATCCGGCGATTGATATTCTTCAGAGTGTCAGTCGATTAATGACCGCCGTGGCAGCCCCCGAACACCGTCAGGCCGCCCAGAAACTCCGTGAAATCTACGCCACCTACATGGATGCCGAAGACCTCATCAGCATTGGAGCCTTTGCTCCCGGCAGCAACCGGCGGATTGACGGCGCCGTAACCCTGATCGACCGGATACACCAGTTTCTGGTACAGCCGATCCGCCAGCGAAGCCCCTTTGATCAGACCGTCGAACGTCTGCGAACCATTGCCGCAGCCTGGGATCAACTGCTCAGTGAACCGGCTGCCAAAACAATTAAATCGGCCGCAACCGGCAGGATGTCATAAGATGAAATCAGGAGAGTCCGCATGAAACGATTTGTATGGCGACTGCAGCGACTGCTGGACCTGAAAGTGCGACAGCACGAAATGCTGCGGGCCGAACTGGCCGCGCTGAGTGAACAGGCCGCAACCGTACGAGCTCAGATTCTGATGCTCAAGGCCCAGATTCGCGGACGTCTGGCCGAAATGCGAACGCTGGCCGCCGATCAGCGATTGGAAAAACAGCAGATGTTTCTGCAGTTTGCCCATGTCCTGGATACGCGTATGAAAGCGTTATCCGACAAATTGGCGTCCCTGGAACAGCAGCGCAGAGAAAAAATAAACCAGCTTCTGGCAATCCGTAAAGAACGAAAGAGCCTCGAAAAACTGCGAGCCAGAGCCGTCGAAGAGTATCGCAAGGAACAAAATCGTCAGGAACAAATGATAACCGATGAAGCGGGCTGCACAACCTATGCCAGGGCGTTAATTCTGTCCAGCCAGGACACAGCCGCCCCCCGGACCATCGATTCGCACAGCGCCGATGAAAACCGGAATATCCAGGCGGAATTTCTCGCCGTGCAGATGTCTCGTTAATCGCTGGGAGATCAACAGATATGAAAAAAATACATATTATCTTACTGCTGTCAGCAGGTCTGCTGAGTTTCGGATCGGCCTTTGGAGTCAGTTTCTGGCTCAAAAAGTCAAGAGCAGTCTCCGTGGATCAGAGCACCGCTCAAAACCAGAATGCCGCCGGCCAGCCGTCGGGTAATCCCGCTGAAAGCAGCGTCCTGGAAAGCCTGATGGCCCGCTCCCAGGCCGCCGATGATCTGGGGATGTCCGAAACACAGTTAAAGAACCTGATCTTCGACATCCGCCAGAAAATGCAGGAATATAACGATAAGCAGAAGACCCTTGAACAGGAAAAACAGCAGATCGAAATTACGCGGCAGACCCTGCAGGAGGAAATCGAGCAGCTCAACCAGCTCCAGGAAAAGCTGAATCTGACCCTGATTGCTCTCAAAGACAAGGAAAAGGCGATCCAGAACAGCGTCGTGGAAATCGAAACCATCGAAAGAACCAATTTCCAGCGGATCGCCGGCACCTATGACAAAATGGACCCGGCCCAGGCGGGCAAGATTCTGGCCACAATGGTCACCAACAACCAGATGCCCGACGCCGTTAAAATCCTGTATTATATGAATGAACGCAGCGCCGGCAAATTGCTCGGCGAAGTCGGAACCAATGCCCCGGAAGTCGCCGCGGCATTGAGTCTGCAGCTAAAACGCATTCGCGAAGAAAAATAAGCGGACGCGGGGAGATAACAAAAGTATGGATATCGGAACAATCGTTGGTTTAGTTGTCGGCCTCGGACTGATTGCATGGTCCATCCTGATGGGATGCAGTCTGCTGGTCTTCTGGGATTTGCCTTCGGCTCTGATTGTCATTGGAGGGATGCTGTGTTCAGTGATTATTCATTTTTCGCTGCCTCAGTTTCTCAGTATTTTTTCAGTCATTAAAAAAACATTCCTGATTAAAGTACCCAGGCCGTCCGATATCATCCAGCAAATGGTCAATTTTGCAGCCATCAGCCGAAGGGAAGGCGCCCTGGCTCTTGAAGAGCAGATTCGCAAGGTGGATAATACATTTATGGCCAAAGCGCTCCAAATGCTGGTGGACGGCCAGGACGAAAACAACATTCGCGATATGCTGGAGCTTGAGATTCAATACCTGCAGGAACGTCATGCCCAGGGAAAAAAGATCCTCGAGTTCATGTCCGCATCTGCCCCCGCTTTCGGTATGATTGGAACACTCATCGGTCTGGTCCAGATGCTGCGCAATATGAGCTCCCCGGATTCCATTGGGGCCGGCATGGCAGTCGCCCTCATTACCACTTTCTATGGCGCAATCCTGTCGAACCTGATCTTTACCCCAATGGCTGGAAAACTGGGTATCTACTCCAAAGCAGAGACTCTGGCCATGGAAATGATCGTCGAAGGCATCTGTACCATCAGCAAAGGAGAAAATCCTACGGTCGTGCGTGAAAAGCTCCAGGCGTTCATCTCTCCCGGACGAAGAATGGAAATCAAGGCAACGGTATAATGGCCAGAGCAAAAAAAACGGTGGACGACGACGGCGGCGGCGAGGTGCCGGCATGGATGCTGACATTCAGCGATTGCATGACGCTGCTGCTGACCTTCTTTGTATTGCTGATGAGCTTTGCATCCTTTGATAAGGACACGATCCCGCAGTTGGGACAGGCCTTTGCCAAAGCATTTCCGGGTGTAGGTTTGTTTGGGGGGTCCGTCGAAAAATCCATGATGGAAAAAAACCAGTCTCCCAACGCACAGATATCCAAGGAAGGGTCGGAAACCAGAACGCTTGCCGAGGCGATGAGCTCCAATTTCATGAAAGAACAAAAACCGCTGGATTTCAGAAACTTGAAAGTCTTTACCATCGAATCCGAAAAGATTTTTTGGGGAAACGGTTTTGCGTTAACCGAGTCAGGCAAAGACATTCTCAAGGCGCTTGAAAAATTTTTCATGAACACCCCGGGACGCATCGTTATCAGTGAAAACGGCCCTGACAAGGATGTCAAAGGCGGCCTGGATCGAGCGATGATGGTCATGGATTATTTATCGGCTGGAGGCATTGATAAAAAGCGAATGAGTATCAGCTTTTCGCCGACTACAAAAGACCCTGTACAGGTCCGTCAGCTTGAAATCACACTTCTGGAAAGGAGTGTGTACGAATAATGGCTAGAAAAAGAGGCGAAGAAAAAGCTCCAGGCACGCCGGCCTGGATTGTTACCTTTTCAGACATGATAACACTCCTGTTGACTTTTTTTGTAATGCTGCAAAGTATGGCCACAGTCCAGATAGCAGAGCATAAGTTTGAAGCCGGGCAGGCGGCACTGAAACGCACCTTCGAGGGGCTTGGAATTTCAGGGGATGAATCATCCAAAAATGACGGGACCAAATTCGAACATCCCAAACCCGAATATGCCGCTGAAGAAGGCCAAGACGAACCGCAGAATCGCTCTTTGGACGCACATACCGAAATGATGCGGCGAGTGCTGATGGATATCGAGAAAATGGCCAAGATTACACCCAGTCCGATCTCCGGCATGAACAGAACTTTCCTGCCGACTGATATCCACTTTTCACCAGGGCAAACCGCCTTGAACGCGCATGCTGAAACCTTCCTCAATAAGTATTGCCAGCAGCTGATCACCAACATGACCGGCCAGGAAGTGACCCTGTATGTCCTTGGTATCGCCGCAGGCGAAAATAGCGAGAAAAGACAATGGGCCATGTCAGCCCAGCGCGCCCAGGCCGTAGCGGATTTCATTCATTCAAAACAGCCCAAAAACGCTAATTGGTCGATTTATAGCTGGGGCGCAGGCCCTGGCGGCGACTGGGTGGGCCAAAAAGGCCTGGTCAGCTCCGAAACCGAAATCATGATTGCGGTCCTGACTCAAAAAACGGATTAATCGCGCTCTTTATTATATACCGGACATATCGCTATCTATTCACAACACCGTAATTTGAACATTACAGGTGTCTGATTTTATTGCGCAAACCGTATTTCTGCCTCATTTTTCACTCTAAAACAAGGTTTTAATCTTAAGGCACAATTTTTGCATATCCATTTTCCAAGCATTATTATGTCTATTCAGGATTGGAATTATGGCAAAAAAACGTCTGATATGTCTGGGCCTGCTGCTGGTCTTAAGCATCGTGGGACAGGTCATATTGCGCCCCGCCCTCGGTGAAGCCAAAGCCTTGCCGCCAGAGGACAGTCAGCAAACTGTCGTGGACCAATGGAATCTCAAAGACGACGCAGTCGGCGGCGGCTACAGCAGCACAAGATTAATGGGACAATTCTTCCTCATGCTGCTGTTCGTGGCTTTGATTGGTGTCGGGGCGTGGTTTTTGCTTAAAAAAATGAATAATCCCTGGCTCAGAGGAAAAGGAGGCCACTTGTCGGTCATTGAAACACTTCCGCTGGGTGCCAGACGCTCAATCCATCTCATTCAGGCCGGCAACAAACAACTCCTTATCAGCAACAGCCCTGAAGGCATCCGCCTCCTGACCGATATGACTGGAACCGTCGCTTCGTTACCGCAAGAGGAGCAATAAATGAAGCTTATCCCACGACTTGTTCTGTTCTGTTTTCTTCTGACTCTGCCGACCTTGGCTTTTGCGGCCGAAGAACCAGCCATCCCGGCCCCGGCCGCTCCCAATACCATGCCCCAGATTCCGGACATTGTGGATTTAATCGACAAAGCAACCACAGATAATCAGGAAAAGCCCGCCGAGTGGAGCACGCCGGTCAAACTGGTCGCTATATTCACCCTGCTGGCCCTGGTCCCGAGCCTGCTGGCCATGATGACGTCCTTTACTCGAATCGTTATTGTACTGGGCTTCGTCCGGCGGGCACTCGGAACCCAGAATATCCCACCCAACACCGTCGTCATGGGACTGGCCCTGTTTCTAACCCTGTTTACCATGGCTCCAACGCTGGTCAAAATGAACGAACAGGCCATCCAGCCCTATTTGAACGGGCAATCGGATTTCGAAACGACCGCTGGCGTATCCTCCTCGATTATCAAGGAATTCATGCTCCGTCAAACCCGCAAAAGCGACCTGGCACTGTTTGTCAATATGGCCAGAACGACCCCTCCTGCAAATCCCGCAGACCTAGGGCTGCATATCATCACCCCCGCATTTGTAATCAGCGAGTTCCGGACATCCTTTGAAATCGGATGCCTGCTGTTTATCCCCTTCCTGCTGCTGGACCTGGTCATCGCCAGTATCCTGCTCAGTGCAGGTATGATGATGCTTCCCCCGGCCATGATTTCCCTGCCGCTCAAGCTGATCCTGTTCATCCTCGTGGATGGATGGGGAATTCTGGCACAGGGACTGAGTTTGAGTTTCAGATAAGGATTTAAATATGACCATAGACTCCATCTTATACCTGTCTCGCCATACTATGGAAACCGCCCTGCTGATTTCGGCACCGATTCTGCTGGCGTGCATGATCTCCGGCATCATCATCTCCCTGTTTCAGACCGTCACATCCATCCGTGACATGACCCTGACCATGGCGCCCAAGCTCATTGCCGCCGGCATCACCGCTCTGCTGTTCGGCAACTGGATGCTGCAGGTGCTGATGCGATTCACAACGGAAATCTTCAACCAAATCCAGACCTATGGCCAGTAATCCATGGACACTTTTATCACCGGCAAAATACTGGGGTTTATATTGATTACCACACGAGTCGGCGCGTTTTTCACCGCCTCGCCGGTGTTTAACTGGGCCTCCGTTCCTCCGCAGACAAAAACCGCTGTCGCCGTCCTGCTGGCGATTTTTTTTGCAGGCATCAGCCCAATGCCGCAGCTTTCCGCAGCCCCGGATGTTCTGCAGATTATCATCTGGACCGCTTCCGAGGCCGTGTACGGGCTGGCCCTTGGGCTGGTCGCCTATGCTCTTTTCGGCGTGGTCCGAAACGCCGCCCGTATCGGCGAACAGCAAATGGGCCTCAATGTCGCCAGTGAAATGGACCCGCTGACCGAAGAACAGGAAAACGCCCTGGCCATCCTGGTCGAAATCTTCTTTATCCTGCTGCTGTTTGCCTCCAACGGACATCACATCCTGCTCAAAATCATCGCCCGCAGCTACGACCGGTTCGGCATCGCCCAGATTCCTGACATCGGCAAACTCATGGAAAGTATCCTGCTGTCAGGCTCGGCCCTGCTAATGCTGTCACTGCAGATGGCTGCCCCGGTTCTGGCCATCTTCCTGCTGCTAATGGTGGTTCTGGCCATCATGGCCCGCGTTGCCCCGGAATCCAATATCCTGTTCCTCAGCCTGCCGGTACGGGTCGGGCTGGGATTGCTCATTTATGGCATCCTGATGCCGTTCGCCAACGAATACCTCAAGCAATTTGTCCTCTGGCTGGATAAACTGCTGGTCATTTAACACGATAATAAGGACCTATGGCTGATACCAATAAAACACATCTACCAACGGCGCGACGCCTGCAGAAAGCCCGTGAAGAGGGGCAGGTCACCCAGAGCGCCGAAATGGTCTCGGCCGTGACACTCGTGACCCTGCTGGCGGTTTGTGCCCTGCTGGGGCCCTGGTTTATCTCCTGGGGTAAAAACGAACTCGTCGAAGGCCTGAGCTGCCGGGCGGAAATGATGGAAAACAGCCAGGTTTTTATCGCATACATCAACTCCAAAATCATCAGCAGTATGCTGGTGATGACCCCGTTTCTGCTGGCACTGGCAGCCTGCGGCGTTGGCGCCAGCATCATGGTCAGCGGCCTCAATTACGCCCCGAAGAGCCTGGTCTGGAAAACGAATGAACTCAACCCGGTCAATGGCCTCAAGCAATTATTCTCGCCGGAATCACTGGTTAAACTCCTGCTGTCCATTGTCAAGCTGGCGTTCATCGGATTTCTCGTCTATCTGTATCTCCGCAATAAAATCACTTACCTGGCGACGCTGCAATGGGTCGATGTCGATCACGTACTGTCATGCATTGGGGGTGTCGTACTCGGGGCGGTCATACGCATCTGCCTCGGTTTGCTGGTCATCGGAGCAATTGACTGGTTCTATCGTCACTGGAAATACATCGAAAAACTGAAAATGACCCGTCAGGAAGTCAAGGAAGAAAACCGCGACAGTGACGGCCCCCCGGAAGTCAAATCCAAACTGCGCCGCAAACAATACGAACTGGGCATGCGGCGGATGCTCAAAAAAGTTCCCCAGGCCAGCGTCGTCCTGGTCAACCCGACCCACGTGGCCGTCGCCCTGTATTACGAATCCGGCAAGACCGCCTCCCCCATCGTCGTTGCCAAAGGCGGTGATCACATGTGCGAAAAAATCAAGGAAATCGCCCGTTCCTTCGGCGTTCCCATCATTCGCCGACCCGCCCTGGCCCGTGAAATCTACGCCACCGTCAAACTGGACCAGCCAATTCCCGAAAAACTCTTCACCGCCGTTGCAGAGGTGCTGGCCGTGATTTATCGTCTCAAACACGCTTATTCCAAATAACGCTTGAACAAACCTGCCCAGAGACGCTATACTGCCTGCGTTATCAGAACGAAAGTGGCGGATGAGAAGACGACAAACAGAATCTAATTTACCGGAAGCAATCCATTACCGGCTGGATGCAGTATTTGCAGCAGCCGCCCTGACGGTATTGGCCGGCCTGCTGATCCCCATGCCCCTGCTGATGATGGATATTGTCTGGGTATTCAGCATATTTCTGGCCGCCGCGGTAGTCGCCGTGTGCCTGGCGGCGGCAAACTGTCAGGAACTGGGGGGCTTTGGTTTCCTGGTCGGGGTCATGAATCTACTGCGGATTTGCCTGATTGCCATGACCGTTCGGAAAATACTCCTCGAACAGACCGCCGGCATGGTCATCGGCTTGATCGGCAGGGTTGTACTGGGCACCGGGGTCATTACCGCCGCGATTCTGGATGTATTGATTGTCCTGCTCAGTTTCTGGATGATTCTGTTATTCGCCCGGCAAATCCGGCGTTCGGTGCGCAAGTATTCCCAGGAAATTCTCCCCGTCAAACGAGCCGGACTTCAGGCAGACTTAAGCCTGAACGTCATCTCCCGGGAACAGGCCAAATCCGTTCTCGATAAAATCAAGACGGAGATGCGGTTCTTCGGATCCATGGGGTCCATCGCAGTCCTGATGCAGTGCGAAGCCGCCGCAGCGGTGGTGATGATTCTTCTGGCACTCGGGATCAAGGTCTTCAGCGACACCCTTGCGGGAGGCTACAATGCCGAACTGCTTGAAACCGTGGCATCCCAGGCGGCGGGACTGGCCATCATTTCCTTGCTTCCTGCCGTTACCTCGGCCTGGAGCTGTGCGGGATTGCTCCGTAAAGAAGCCCTGTGCCTGAAAAAGGACCAGACCGAAGAAGAGCCAAATGGACACAATATCTCCCTGCCGGGAACGGATGAGCAGGCAGAACGAACCGAACTGCTGAATCCGGACTTTATGGAACAGGCCCGCAACGCCCCTCCGCTGCGGGAAAATATCGTCGATTTCGAACCCGCCCCCCCTTCGGTTGTCTTAAAGACCATCGATTGCCCGGTGCATCGTTTGACCTGGACCGATTCCCGGGATTACTACCGGCAGTTGACCGACCTGGCCGCCGAACTGAAGCCCCAACCGCAGCAGGCCATCCTGCTGAGCAGTCTGCCGGGAACGAGTTTGGGCGTGCAGGCCGCGGTCAATATCGCTATCGGCCTTGCCGGAAAGGAGTTCAGGGTCCTGCTGATTGATGCCCAGCCCAAACGCAGGGCCGCGGCTAAGGCATTCGACCTGGATGAGGCCAAAACCGTCATCAGCCCCCAGCCCACCTGCATCGATAAAATCAGTGTCTTTACCGCCGGTGATATGGAAACACAGGCCGCCCGCCGCATTGAAACCGCCCTGCAGGAACTGTCGGGACAATATGATAAAATCCTTATCTACGCCCCCCAGATGATTGAAATCATGGCAGACAAAATCGGGGCCCGGCTGCACGCCCTCATTGTTGGGGATTTTCCCGAAACGATCGCGGCTGTCCCTGAAAACACAGCCCGCTTTGCATCCTGTACCGCCCTTAAAGCCTTCCAGTAACACCTGGCCTGCAGCCATCCTTAAACCAGCAGCCCTGCCCCGTTACATGATGCCGGAGAACTGCTGCTGAATCTGATTGAGCATTTTCTCAAGGCGAGCATATTTCTGCCTGAGTCGTGTTTCATAGGTTTCAAGGCGGTCCTGCTCCTTGGTGATCCGGTCTTCCTGCGTTGTAATCTGGTCTTTGAGGCTATTGAGCGCCAGAGGAACACGCCCTCCGGTTTTGAGGGATGAATCCACGGTTTCATGCATCGCGCCGGCAAATCCCTGTTTAATCTGAATGGTGGCATTCAGGGTACCGGTTTTGCTGGTATCGACGGTCAAATTCAGGTCAAATTCCGGATAGAGCGGATTTTTACTGCCATCCAGTTCGGAACTGCCGCTGATATTTTTGCCGCTGACTTTCATGGCTCGGGCCTTGGACCAGCTTTCCGTCGTCAGCTTAATCAGCGCCGAGGTGATATTCCCCGACGCATCCACTTCCACTTTGACATCATACGATCCCGCATCCGTGTATTTGCTGGACGCATAGAAGGAGACATACGCGGCATCCGCTCCGGTGGAAAGCCCGGTTTTCTGGGCACCAAACAGCGACAGCACCCCCATATAGTCTTCCACAATCGCTTCATCGAACACTTCGGTATCCAGTTCCAGTGTCCCATCGGCATCAATTTTAAGACCAATATCTTCGGGGCGAGTAAACGAATCCGATGAGCCAAAGCCCGTTGCAGCCGAACGCAGCGGGTTTTTGATGAGGTTCAGAATGCTGCTCAGGCTGTAATCTGAGGACAATATACCCGATGTTTTGGTCTCGGTGTTATATGTCGTCTGTTCCTTGAAATACGTCGCCAGCTCATTGTATTTGTCAACCATCGACGTGATTTTTTTCTTTAATTCTTCGGTGTTCCGCGTCAGGTTGACTTCCACAGTTTTGTATCCTGTCGAACTTTCACTGGACACTGTCGTATCATGCAGCTTGAGCGTCACACCGGCAATCACATTGTCAATCGTGTTGGAACTGCGGCTGATCCATTTTTCCTCGATCAGTTCGCCGGTCTCAACATCCACCACGTCCGGCGGATAATCATCCACTTTAATCAGGGCGTTCTTGGCCGTCTGCGTCTCGGTAAAAGTACCCGCTCCCAGCGACGCAATATTCGCTGTTTTGCTGCCGCCCTGAATGGTCTGCGCAAGTGTCGGCAGAGTCAGTGATGCCGAAGAATCCGTTCCCGCTTCAAAGGTCAGATTGACCTGCAATTGGCTGGTGCCGCTGGACTTGTCCGTTACTTTGATCTGACCATCTTTGTAAGTCACTTCAATGGTATTGCCGAACGCGGTTTCCATTTCCCGGACAAGATCCTCGATAGTCGTATATTGCGTGACATCAAATGCATAATTCACCGCACTTCCGTCGTGTCTGGTTCCGCTGACGCGAATCTGATCGGCAGTTGTGCCGCTTTCAATAGTCCCGGTAAATCCATCCAGATTTTTGAGCTGCGTGGTGATTTCCGCGTTATTGCCGCCTTTTTTCAGCGTGCTCTGTGCAGTATGAACCTCGGTATTGCTGGAATTAACGGTTATCTGATAATCTTCACCGCTGTTGTTGCCAGACAAGACCAGGTGCCATTCATTGCCGTCGCCGTTGTCGTATTTGAGCAGGCTGGCCGTCACGCCGGGATTCTCAGGGTCGTTATTGATCAGCTTAACCAGATCCTGAAGTGTTGTGGTATCGGTCGTCTGGATAACCCGCTCACTGTTATTGTACGAATAAATAAAATTGCCTTCGCCCACATACGAGGTCGCATATCGGAACCCGCTGTGCACCCAGCGTTCGGAGGTGGCTAATTGTTTGATCTTGATCGAGTGGTTGCCTTCCGACGCACTGGAACTGGCTTCAGCCGTTACCACATCACTGTCGCTGGTGTTTGTATTGAAAGCCTTCATCTTGCTCGTATCTGAAATACTGTAGATGGCGGACTTAAAGGAGCTCAGTTTGGTTTGCAGCTCCGTAATCGCCGTCTGCTTTTCCTGAAATTTGCCCAGCTTGGTTGTATATTTTGTCAGACGCTGGCTTTCCACCTTCATCAACTGCTCAATGATGGACGAGGTGTCGATGCCCGTCGATAGTCCCGATAAACTGATATTTGCCATACGTTGAACTCCCGTCTTATACCTCTTCACAAGACGATATTGCCCGCCTTGTTTTCTGTCTATCTTCTGTTAATTCCATTACTTATATTATCGTCAATCCGGTCGGTCTCTAAACCAGTTTCAGCCTCTACACCGTTACTCCGGCCATACCCTGTGATTTTCGCTGCTGGCATTCATTAATTCTCCGTATAACATCCGGATTATCGGGCGATAACTCCAGACAGCGTTCTAATTGTTCAATCGCAAAATCCATCGCCACTTCGACATAAAAACCGGGCGTATGATTCTGCACATAATTTCTCCCGATTGCCTGAAATACATGAGCCGACAAATAGCGCCCCTGAAACTCTCTGTGCGTGGGAGCAAGTCCATTCCAGTTGGCATCCGGAAAGAGTTGTTCCCAGGAGAAAGTCTCAATAAACTGTCGGACAACGCCAAAGTGCATTTCGGCCTTTGTTCGGGTGTGATTCCTCGACAGGCTGTCGGTCCGTACCTGGCGGATATAGAAATCACCAGCCAGATGCATGGCAATCAGCCCCTGTGCGGCAAACCGACGCATCATGTCATAATCTTCCGCCACCCGTAGCGTCTCATTATACAAGCCGATCTTATCGAATACACTCCGCCGGATGCATGTCCGGAACGGGATGAACGGGAAGCCGCCCTGGAATAACCCGCTGATAAGCTGAGTCTGGCCGGATACTTCTTTTCGCCGGATGACGCGCAGCGACCGGCCGGTCTCATCGACCAGATGGTCATCACAGTAAATCAGGTCCGCTTCCGGATGGCGTTCAAACGCCGCAACATGCTGTGCGATAAACTCCGGCCTCATCCGGTCATCATCATCCAGCGGGATAATGAATTGCCCCGTCGCATGGCGCAGGGCGGTATTCCGTGTCGCGGCCAGTCCTGCATTGGCCTGTGAAAAACAGCGAATCCGGCTGTCACGATAGTGATGGATGACCTGTTCAGTCTGATCTGCCGAGCCATCGTTGACAATGATCAATTCAAAATTCGGATACGTCTGAGCCAATACACTTTGAATCGCAGTGTCGATATATGCGGCGGAATTATACGCCGGCATAATCACCGACACCAGCGGCTCCTGACTCCGGGAAGCCGGCATAACCGGAACCGTCTTGTCCTCAGTTGCCTGAACACCCCGATACAACAAGTCAAACTGCTTGTGCTGTTGGGCATCCAGAACACAGTTTGCGTTGGTTTTAAGCTGCTCCAGCATCCGCCGAACGATATCGTTTTGTCCGCGGTCCTGATGATACTTGGCCAGCTTCAGCGTGGCTGTCACATAACACTGAATAATTTCAGAGACCTTGCTGCGTTCCTCACGACTGAATACCCCGGATTCAATCTTCCGCATAAACGGTACCGTCAGTACCTGCTGGTAGTATCGCGCCCCCTGCTCGATATTGCCCGCATCCCATTCACAGTTTGCCAGGGCATATAATTCTCCCAGCCGGTCGGACTTGAGCCGGTAGGCCAGCCGTGCCCACTGCAGGGCAATAGCCCGGTGTCGGCCGGCAAAAAACTGGACAACCTGCCCAGCCTGATCCGGGTCACACTGGCCGGAGGCATCATCGGCCCAGAAGCATCGTTCCGCAAACGCGACAAACCCCCAGTATTTTCCGGGGCAGGACCGCCGCCAGTAAAGCTGTTCGGCAGCCAGTTGCCGCAGAACATAATCCGTAGTCATCGGCACATTCGCACGCCAGGTACCCGCAAGTCCGGGCACATATAAAATCGAACCAAAGTCCGTATCGGCCCCATCATAAATCGCCCAGCTCAGCGACAGCATTTCCCGCCCCCAGAGCCCTTCGTCAAGCCCCCCGGCCCGTTCAAAGACATCCCGTTTAACGGCACAGAGCATATCCTGATCCAGACAGCAGAACAGTTTCCTGTCACCATAGTCCAGATTGGTATTCCAGCCGCCCGCTGCCGACACAATCCGTCCGCTGACAGCACCGATGGCCGGCGTACTCAGGGCATCCTGCACCGTTGCAATACAATCGGTCTTGACGGCAATTTGCGAGCGGACAAATAATAGTATCTCACCCCGGGCAAACGAAACCGCCTGGTTTTTGACGGCGGCGCCAGATGCATCTTCTCCAACATTGAGAACCACCGCACGCAGCGGCAGGGTCTGCCCGGCAAAGTCCGATTTGGAATTGCCCGCAGTCAGTATCAGCAGCTCGAAATCCTGTTGGGTCTGGGCAGTCCATTCAGCAAGAACAGCCTCTAAATCCACCGTACCGCGTCGGCAATCCACAATGACCGACACCTTCAAAGCCGCAGCATCCCGATTATCATAAAGTACCTCCGCCTCAACGGGAGACTCAGACCTGTCCGTAAAGACAAATTGATCCACGATATGACGACGCTGCTGGCCGCCCGGGCGTTTATCGGTTTGTGCCAGATAGCGGGTTAAGAAATCCCTCGCCTGAATCGTCCCATGGTCTGTGTATTCCTGACGCAGCAACTGGAGGGCTAATTCATCTTCCCCGGCAATAAACTGGCATAATCCCCGCAGCAGATTCAAGCCTTGAATCTGTCTTTCTGCGCCTTTGCACACATCACAGAGCGAATTCAGCGAAATCAGGCAATCTGAATAATACTGGGCCGAGTACTCTCCTGCGGCTTTGGACAGCAGACCGGCAATCATCTGCTGAGTTACTGCACCGGATTCCCATTGCTCAAACAGATGCCCGAACCGCGGAATAAAATCATTGCAGTTGCAGTTGCGGATGGCCTGACCGACATCAAAGCCGGGGTTTTCCCGCGCTTTCTGAGCAATCTCCATCAGTTTCTGCTGGCCATAACGCGACAGGACTTTACGCCGTCCGTTGGGATGATTCAGCAGAATCGTCCCGGTCTGGGATTTCTTGTGTTCCCGCTTATAGGTCAGAATTTCCGGAAGATTTTTAAACCGCACCGTCCCGGTCAGAATCCCGTACATCGCCGCCTTGGCCAGCCAGAAAGTATCCGACCCCCACGGCTGGCAATCATACAGGCCCACCTGCTCAAACAGGGTCTTGCGGATAATTGCAGAGGCATGCCAGCAGACATAGAAGCTGCGCTGATAGCCTTTCACAATCTCGTCATGGCTGACCTGCAGACGAATCCGGTCGCAATACTCCGGCCCGCGGAAGCGGTCGATAAACCGACCGAAAAACGACCCTACCACGCCCAGTGAATCATCCCGAAGGATTTCCTCCAGCAGCATCTCCAGCTTTTGCGGGGCAAGGATATCATCGGCATCCTGAATGGAAATAAACGGTGCCCGGGCATGCTGGATGGCAAAATTGCGGCGGACATAGGGGCCTTCACTCTTGTCAAAGAAAAACAGGCGAAAACGCTTATCTAATTGTGCATAACGCTGCAAAATCTCCCGTGAACCGTCGGTACTGCCGTCATCAACAATCAGCGTTTCCCATTCTTTAAGCGTCTGGGCACGAATCCCGTCCAGACACTGCGGCAGGTATTCTGCCATATTTTGACAGGCAATCACGACTGCCACTTTCGGTGACGGCACCGTGCTGAGCTTGTGAAGATTATCCTGATAACAAAGGCCATGCCAGCGTTTGGCATCCGCCGAAGTTGGCGGCTGCATGGACAAGGCATTTCCTTCGGTCAGAGGCAGCGTTTCCAGACGAGATCGTATATCCGAGATGCTTTCGCCGTATTTATACAACAAATAATCCTGATTGATGTCCTGCTGCCTGCGTTTTCGACGGGTCTTGCCGCCATCGCCATAGTCATGATAAATCACGGTATCTGGCCAGTACATCACCACATCCTGACGGCCAAAGGCATGAATCATCCGCCAGGTGATATCCGTTCCTTCATGGCCGAACAACAGCGGGTCCTGCCCCCCGACCGTCCGCCAGGCCCACAGCAGAAACGCCGAGTTGCCTTCCTGATTGCACAGCGTCGGGAAAGGCTTGTCGCCGCGGTCGCAGATGGAAATGTGCTTAACGGACACGGGTGTTTTCGGCAGTGTCCGGCCGCGAAGCCCAAGCACTTGATACGTCGCAAAGGCCCGACGCACCGAAGCTGTATAATCGGCCTCCACAAGGGCATCATCATCAACAAAGACCGCAATCCTGCCGCGTGCAAACCAGGCGCCGATGTTGCGCCCCTCGCTGAGATTGAAATTAATCGGACAGGGAATAATGCAATCGGCCTTATCGGCCATGGCGGCAATATCTGTGCCGCCATTGTCCACCACAATTGTCTCAAAATCGCGGTCGGTCTGCCGCCGGAAGCAATCCAGCAGCTTGAGCACATCGTCCGACCGCTGATAGGTCACAATAATCACCGACATCAGCGGACTACCGGATGGATCACGCCGGTCGATCCGCGGCAGATGGTCGTAATTCATCACCGCCTGATACTGTGCCATCACCTTGCGGGCCGTCAGCATATCGCCGGCGGCAAAGGCCCTCTGGGCCTTCTGAAACAGCTTTATGGCCCCGGCCAGCAGATGCTCCCGCCCGGACTCAGGAATCGACAGGGTTTCCTCCGCCGGGTGGAACGGCCTGCGAATCACCCGCCCTCGCGATTCTCGATAGAGCTGCTTGACCCACTGGTCTTCCTGGTCCCGCGTCCCGGCAGAACGCTCCAGGCTGGACGGATTATAATAATACAATCCCAGCGGCTCCGGAATCAGCAGCATCGGATGCGTCTGCGAGACCCGCAGGAAAAATTCGTAATCGCCGGCGACTTTCAGGGCCGAATCAAACCAGCCGTATTCATCATGCAGGCTCCGCCGCCACATCGGAAACGGCCCCATGAAATTACCCTTCAGCAGATTTTCATGCGAATACGCCGGATGCCACGTCTCGACCTTGACCACGGTTTTAGTCTGCCAGGTCTGGTTGGGAGTGTGTGTCACACAAAAATAGGAATACACGCCCGCTGTATCCGGATTCTGCTCCAGGGCGGTCGCCTGCTTTTCCATCATATCCGGAGCATGGCGATCATCCGTATTGGCGTTGGTGATATAGCGACCGTGCGCCGCGCGAATCCCCCGGTTCCATGCGGCATAAATCGTCTCCCGCTGAGACGTTTTAATATAGTGAATGTGCGGATAACGCGACTGAAATTCTTTGACTATGTCCTCTTCATTTTCCTGAGAACCGCTGTTGACCACAACGATTTCAAGCTGCCCTTTCTGATACAGGGTCTGCTCGACCAGGTCCTGCAGACAGCCGCGCATGAAGGCCTCGGAATTATAGGTTGAGACAATCGCTGAGACCAGATAGCTCGCTGGAGTATCGACCGATGTGACCGCAGGCGGTACAGCAAGCAGCGCCTTCAACTCATCCTGAAGAATGGGTACCGGCGCAGGCAGCAGGCGCTTGTCAGTCGAGACGTTATAATGCTCAATCTCGCGGTTGATAATCGTCTCCGCTTCGGCAATATACCGATCCATATCTGTTTGTGTCTTCTGCCCATTGTGATGGCGGAACGCCCCCAGCAGGACATCGACACTGGTAAGCTGCGTCTGACGGAAAAATCGTGCCCACAGTTCCATATCGCCGGCCAGGCGGTACTGTAAATCCAGGCAGCTTCCCGCTTTATCCCACAGGCTTCGTGTCCAGAAAGTCCCTTCCTGCTGAATGAAGGGATTGCGGTACTGACGCCGTAGGTATTTTTCCCGCGACCACAGCGGCAGGCTATTCCACTGGTGCCGCATCCGGCCCAGACTGTCGATACTGTTGGGCCGCCCCATAATCCATTGCACCTCGGGTCGGGCACCAAAAATCGCCGCCGCACACTGCAGTGACCCGGAATGCAGTATATCATCGGAATTCAGCCAGGTCATAATCTGCCCTGTGGAACGCTTGAAACCCTCCTGGATGGCCTGATACTGGCCGCCATCCGGCCTGCTCTGCCACCAGGCAAGATGCTTTTCATATTTTTTGATAATCTCGACGGAGCCATCCTTACTGCCGCCGTCCATGATGATGTATTCAAGGTTCGGATAATTCTGGCTCAGCACCGACTGGATACAGGCTTCCAGATAAGCCGCCTGATTATACGAAGGAGTCACAACGGTTATTTTCGGATATGAATCGACCGCATGATTGCGGGCACAGGCCACTGGCCAGCTCTTGCGGCAAACCGCCTGAGACAATCCCTCCAGCAGCGGCCGGGATGTTTGATTGAGATCCAGATGCTCGGCAAAAAAGGCCTGACCATTGCGCCCCCACTGGGCTAATTCCGTCGTCTGCGGCACCGCTATCGGCATCGGGCCGGAATGCACCTGACCCAGATGGTACTGACGCACGCAGTCGCTGATCTGACCCAGTTCATTAATCAGAACCGGCAGCCCATGCTGCAAATACGTCGAAATCTTGCCGGAGGCCATCCCGATATGAGCTATGTTATTGCCCTGCCACTGATTGCCCTTGATGGGCTTATACATGGCAATACCTATATCGGCACTGTTCAGCAGGGTATGCATCTGGTCGGTACTGTCCACGGGTTCAGTGGAAAAGACCACTTTGCGGGTATTGAGATACTTTTGATAATACTTCCGCATCGTCGTATCCAAACCATAGCGATTGTGAATTACCAGCACCCAGTCGTCCGGCCAGGCTGCGGCGCTTTGAATCAGCTCATCAATCATGCAATAGGCTTCGACACTGCCGCAATAGATGGCTATTTTTTTGCTCGGGTCGATGCCGAGTTTCTGATGCAGGGCACAGGACTTCTGCCTGGCTACGATGCCGCGTCCGGCCACCGGGATATAAATCATTTTGTCCAGCGGTATCTGGTTTTCCCGGCTCAAACAGCCGCCCCGCACCGGGTCCTGACAGACTGCGAAAGCAATATCCCGACAAGCCGCAATCTCAGGCTCTTTGTAATCGGCGCCGGCTTCTTCGGCAAAAAATATCTCGTATGAAATCAGCCCGTAGGGGATATTGCGGGCGTGAGCAATAATGGAAGCCTCAATAATTGCCCGGTCCACACCGAAAATAAAATCATACGGCTCAACCGCCCCCACCGCAGCGGCAATCTCCTGCACCGTTGATAACGGCTTGCCGGCCAGCAGCACCAGTTCCCCGGCTACTTTGGCCCGCTTGTCATCGACCAGCAAAAGGCGAGCGTTGGGATGCGGGCTTTTCTGGGGAATCCCTTTGCGGCGAGGACTGGCAATATCAACCTGGTACCCCTGCTCACACAGAATCTCGACCAGCCCCGACAAATTCGGATTGTTGTTGACGTTGCCTTCGGAGTGAATCAGCAGGATTCTGCCGGCTTGCTGCGAATGCTCTGTTTTGGGGGTCGGTTTAAGCCATTTGGTTTTGAACCGGGCAATCTCATCATCGGTATAAAAATGCCGCATGAGCCGGCTCTGATAAATCGGCTCAAGAATCGATTCCGGCACACGGAATTGCTGCTTAATCTGCTGATAGATTTCCCTGCTTTGCTTGTCCGAACCTTCATTATCAATGATCAATTGCGGCACAGATACACCCAGAAATTCCCGGAAGGCCGACTGATACACCCGCGACAGGTCTTCCAGGCGAATACACAGGATATCCGCCCGAGCTGTCGAATAAATCTGAAAGCCTCGTTGCGCATCAAACGGCACAGAGAAGATATCAAAGCCGAAAACGTCTTTGAGTTCCTTGTCAAACCAGGTGCAGGCGTTATCGTCAGCGGCATTGAAAGATGCAAACGAGTTCTCCAGATACCCTTCTGCCAGCCGGAATGCCTTTTCTGGAGAGTTTTCCCCCACAGCCTCCGGCAGCAGGACTTCCATGTTCTCAAACAGATTCGACAGTTCCCTGCCCGCCCAGTCCCGCACCAGCGTAATCACCTTACACCGCAGCGTCGGGTTATTGTCCAGGAATTCACGAATCTTGCGACTGTGGTCCAGCCGGCGAGGCTGTCCGCAGCCGGCATAATATTGTTCGACCTCCTCAATCCCTGACCAGGACAGAAAATGAGCGTGATAGATGCGATTGGGCAGCCCCAGATGCTTCAAGGTCGCTTCCACCGTCTTGGAACCCACTTTGCCCATCTGATAAATCAGGATGGGACTGACATTATTATCATTCATTCTATATCTGTCCTGTCCACTATATATGTATAAATAAAATGACCCGAAATAGAATGAGCAAATCTTATACCATGGAACCAGACAAAAACCTCACCATTAAAGATGTATGCCTATTATTAACAATACTTTACAACTTTTATACGAATATTATGAATCACCCGCATTCGGCATCAGCACAGGCAAAATCATCCCTGACTCGAGGATTTTATTTCCTATCTACAAACCAGCGTCTAAAACCTATACAAACCTCATTCTTTCAGCAGTGAAAATGGGCAAATATCGCCCCTATCCCAAAGTCCAAAAACCATCTTTTCTACGACGATTACAGGAATTATCCGCCCGGCAGATTAAGAGCTTGAAAACGCCTGCCGCCGGGGATATAGTACGCGATAGAATATGCCTTGAAACTCTGCCGGAACGCCTCAGCGGCCCAAACACAAGGAAACAGACGATGACAAGACCATGGTTATGTATAATGTTTGTTTTGAGCGGACTCTATTTACCCCTATGTCTGGCCAATCCCCCTGCTCCTTCGGTCACAACGCCCCCGGCCGAGCTGAATCTGGACCCCTTTTATGCCAAGTACCTCAACTGCGACGGCATCACGGTTATCAGTTCCAAAGCCGTCTCGGACCAGGCCTTTTACCGGCTCAAATTCCTGCTGGATAAAATGCTCGAAAACCGCCCCGATGTACGGGAAGCCCTGGCTAAAAACGGCAACCGCTTCATCATCATTGGCCACAACGAGCAGGTCACGGACATCCCCGACTATGCGGATATGAAGCCCAAGGCATTCTGGAACGAACGGGCCCGCGGCTTTGGGGGTCGGACAACCAGCGTCGGTGAAGAAAACCTCTTGTCCCTGCCGGAAGACCGTTACGAAGACGAAAGCATCTTCATTCATGAACTGGCCCATTCGATTCACTTTGTCCTGCGGCGGCTGGAGCCGGACTTCCAGAAAACGCTGGATACCCTGTACAAAAAGGCCATGGCCAAGGGACTCTATAAAAATGATTATGCCTCAACCGACTCCGGAGAATACTGGGCCGAGGCGGTACAGGGCTTTTTCAATGCCAATCGCGCCAACAACTGGAACCACAACCACGTCAACACCCGCAAGCTCCTGACCGAATATGACCCGGATGTCGTCGAACTGGTCCGCACAACCTTCCGTATTACCCCGGCCAATGACTGGAATTACGAACCGCTGGTCAAACTGCCCAGAGTGATTCAAACCCCACACCGTTTCAAAGAAAGCACTGCCCTGCCCAAATACATCTGGTGTCGCGGCTTTTCGATCTTCGGCACGGCAAACGTATCCGACGAGGCGATGCTCTGTGTGGATCATACCATCCGGAATCTGTTCCGCTATCGCCATGATATTCTCAAGGCCATGATTAATGCCGACGTCGCGGTGGTGGTGTATGCCGACGATGAATTCCCGACGTCGCTATCGGTTCAAAAGACGCTGAATGCCGAGGCGTTTCTGGAACAAAAAGACGGTGCCGATTCCGCCAAACTGCCCGCTTCGCTGCGGCTGGGTATTGCCCAGTCGGAGGTTTACAGTAATAACAATCGGCTCATCGGCACGATGGCTCTGGCAGCCTACCTCTATACCGGCCTGCGTCCTATTGACCCTGACTTTGACGGCAAGGAACAAAAGCTGCAATACGAAATCGGCCTGCAGCGGATGGACGTGCGGTTTGACCAGCAGGTTAAGACGCTCTATGATGCGGCCATCAGCCAGGACTTGTGGGCATCCACCCCGGCCTCCCAAAACCGGTTTGCATACTTTGCCGAAGGCATGCAAGCATTCTATGATGCTGGAAAGGTCGCCGATAACAAAGGTCGCTCGATCAACACCCGCGACCAATTAACAGGGTATGACCCAAAACTGGCCGACCTGATCGGCAGTATTTTCAAACACCCGGAACGATATGACTGGCGGTTTACCCCATGCAGTACAAAACAGGCAGCCCCGTAAATGGCCTGAGTTATACCCAACGGGCATGATTATTCCGCGAGCAAAAGAAGCACGTGGTTGAAGCTGCTGGTCTTAGCCGCGACGAACCGGAAAATTTCAAGTAGGATCAATATAAACTTCACCTCACGATTAAACCAAGGATGAGTATGATTTATCTGGCAGCGATTTTTGTCTATTTGATTGTCCTGGTCGGCATCGGCGTCTATACCTCGCGCCGGGTTAAGACCGAATCGGATTTTGCCGTAGCCGGGCGGTCGCTTTCGCCGTGGGTGATGGTCTGCACAATGCTGGCTGTCTGGATCGGCACCGGGTCCATCGTCGGTAATGCCGAAGAAACCTACCGGACGGGCATGGCGGCCCTGATTATCCCGGCGGGCACCTTTTTCGGCATGATCCTGCTGTCGTTTATCGCCTCCCATGCCCGTAATATCGAAGCATCCTCGGTGCCGGAAATCATCGGGCGCCGCTACGGCCGGGCACCACGAATGCTGTCTGTTTTAGCCCTCGTGACGGCCTATATGGTCATTGTCAGTTATCAGTTCAACGCCGGTGGAGCAGTACTGGAAGTCATTGCCGGCGACAAAGAACCGGTTTTGCTGAACCGAGACGATACTCTGACGCCCCGTCAATTAGCTAAAGGCCGTATGGTCTATACCCCGCCGCAGGACTGGACAGGAACCATCCAGCTTGCCGTCGTATCCACGCAAGATTCAGGGAAATCCATTCCCTACACAATTCATGTTGTTGAAGATAACACTACAACCGCGGCTGCCGAGAAAAACACACTGACCATCCTCAAGAATCGTCATGCTAAAATTCGTTATCAGATTGACGACGCTGATTCGGATTATCGCATTGCCGCAGTTGCCGAAGCCGGAACCCTTAACCTGATTGAGCCGCGACTGGAGGCCAGCCATGCAACCATCATTGCAGCCCTCTTTATTCTTGCTTACACCATGCTGGCGGGTTTGCTGAGCCTGGCCTATACCGACATCGTCACCGGCATCCTCATTATCGGGGCCATGGTGGCGGCGCTGCCTGTGCTGGCCTACCAGGCCGGCGGCTTTTCTGGCATGGCCGAGGCCTTTGCCGCAATGCAGAATAAAACCCGGCACATGCAGTTCTGGGGCGTGTATTCGCCGGTGCAGTTGGTCAATTACCTGCTGCCGGTGTTTCTGCTGATTCTGGGGGATGCCAATCAGTACCAGCGCATCTTTGCCGGACGCAATGCCCGCAGCTCCAGACAGGCGGTAATCACGATGATTTTTGTCGCGATGGCCATCGAACTGCTGATTATCACCAATGCCTGGATTGCGGCCAGCATGACTCCCGATCCGCAAAACGGCAAATACATCCTCATCTATGCGGCCAAACATTATATGCCGCCGGTCCTTGGCATCATCTTTTTGGTTACGGTCGTCGGCATCATCGTTTCGACAGCCAACTCGTTTTTGCTGATTCCGGCGATTACCTTCATCAAGGATGTCTATCAGACACACATCAATCCCAAAGCCACTGACAGGCATGTCGTATTCCTGAACCGGGTGCTGATTCTGGTGTTCGGCCTCATCGCCTATGGCGTATCGCTGGCCTTTTCCGAATCGACAGGCTTTTTCCATAAAGCCCTCTACGCTTATACAATTTATGGTGCGGCCATTACGCCCAGCCTGGTGGCAGCGATTGTCTGGAAACGCGCCACCCGACAGGCGGCTATAGCGTCCATTCTCGCCGGCATCGCCATCCCCCTGCTCTGGGGTGAAGTCATCAATCCGCATTTGTCCGGATGGCTTAAGGAACTGGATGCGGTGCTGCCGGCCATCACTGTCTCCGTTGCGGCGCTGGTCGGCATCAGCTATCTGACTCAGCCGACAATGACGCAGATCCAATCCGAACCGAAACAACCCTCAGTGCATTAAGGAGGATTAACCATGAAACGATCCCTGATCATTCTTGGCATGACTCTTTTGTCGATTCCAGCGATTGGCCAACCAGCCCTGACAACACGCCAGATTCAGTCTCTGGATGCAGGCTGGCAATTTCTTAAGGCCGATGCGGCCGGGGCCGAAGCCGCGGCATTCGATGACAGCTCATGGAAGACCGTCCATGTACCGCATGACTGGAGTATCGAAGGGCCATTTTCAAAAGATGCCCCATCCAAAGGTGATGGCGGCTTTTTGCCCACGGGCGTCAGTTGGTATCGCAAGAGCTTTACGCTGCCCAGGGGCTGGGCCAATAAGCAAATCTTTGTGGAATTCGACGGGGTTATGGCCAACAGCCAGGTCTGGATTAACGGGCGTCTGCTGGGGAGTCGTCCCAGCGGATATGTAAGCTTCCAGTACGAGCTAACCCCCTACCTGAATGAAGGCAGGCCGAATGTGCTGGCCGTGCGGACCGATACAACCCTCCAGCCGGCCTCACGCTGGTACACGGGTGCAGGAATTTATCGGCATGTCCGGCTGATTGCCACCAACCCGGTTCTGCTGGGGCCGTGGCGGACGTTTGTCACCACCCCGCTGATCACGGATGCCCAGGCTACGGTCCGCGTTCAGACCGCCGTCATCAATTCATCCAACCGCAAGAAAAAGGTCTGCCTGGAGATTACGCTCTATAATCCGCAGGGTAACGTTGCCGCCAAAGCAGCCTCGCCCGCAAAGATAGTCAATCCCGGAGCCATGGTGGAATTTCAGCAGGACCTGATCGTCCCGAATCCGACTCGTTGGGACATTGACAGCCCCGTCCTTTATACCGCCCATACGCAGGTGGTCTCGGGCTGGTCCAGGCTGGATGATGAAATCACATCCTTTGGCATTCGGGAATTTGTCTTTGAACCGGCCACGGGCTTCTGGCTCAATGGACGCAACTTCAAAATCAAGGGTGTCTGCGTCCATCACGATGGCGGGGCTTTTGGTGCGGCGGTACCCGTGCAGGTCTGGCGTGACCGGCTGGCGGTCCTGAAGGAACTGGGTGTCAACGCCATCCGAACCGCTCATAATGCCGTAGCGCCGGAGTTTCTGGACGTATGCGACCAGATGGGCTTTCTGGTCATGAACGAATTTCTGGATTGCTGGACCGTCGGCAAACGGACGGGCGATTTCCACCGCTACTTCAAAGACTGGGCTTTAATCGATACCCGCGATACGATTCGGCGCGACCGGAATCATCCCTGCGTGGTCGTTTACAGCGCCGGCAATGAAATCCACGATACGCCCAAGGCGGAACTGGCCAAGCAGATTCTCGGTTCCCTGATTAACATCTATCATCAGGAAGATCCGACCCGGCCGGTGTCGCAGGGACTGTTTCGACCCAACCAGAGCCGCGACTATGACAACGGGCTTGCGGATATGCTGGATGTGGTCGGACAGAACTACCGGGAAAATGAAATCCTGGCCGCTTATCAGCAGAACCCGAAGCGGAAGATTCTGGGCACGGAAAACGGCCATGACCTGAGTGTCTGGCTTGCCCTGCGAGACAATCCCCCGTATGCAGGACAGTTCATCTGGAGCGGGATTGATTATCTGGGCGAGTCGCGTGTCTGGCCGGCAATCTCGACACCGTTTGGAGTCATTGACCGGGCCGGCGGCCTGCGGCCCCGCTCCTATCAGCGGCAAAGCTGGTGGTCGGACAAGCCCATGGTTCACATCGTCCGGCGGATCGGCAGAAACGAACCTTCGCCCGTGGACCCGGGTTATGAACTCAGCACCGACGACCGATTCCGGGTGACGCAGTTTTCCGACTGGACGCCCGCTAATATCCAGCCGCATACGGAAACGGTGGAAGTGTATAGCAATTGTGATTCGGTGGAACTGTTTTTGAACGATACGTCGCTGGGGGCTCAGGAAAAGCCTGACAATGACTCCCCGCGGGTGTGGAAGGTGGAGTTTGAGCCGGGTGCTATCAAGGCTGTGGCGTCCAATGGCGGCAAGGTCAGTGCGACCCAGATATACCAGACCGCGGCAACGGCATCGAAAATCCGGCTTAACGCCCTGCGCACTACCTTGACTCCATCGTGGGACGATGTGATTCGGGTGGAGGCCACCGTCGTCGATGAACAGGGTGTGCTGGTTCCGACAGCGACAAATCAGATTGCCTTTTCCGTCACCGGGCCGGGAGTGATTGCCGCGGTGGACAATGCCAGCGTGCTCAGCCATGAGCCGTTTGGGGCCGATACCCGCAGTGCCTATCAGGGACGTTGTTATGTCTGGATCAAGGCCAGCGATGCAAAAGGACAAATCACATTAACCGCTCGTTCAGAGCAGCTTGAATCCGAAACAATAACCTTTACAGTCAGTCAATAATTAGCCGAATAACAATCCGGAGCAAACACATTTGGAGCTGTCGCCTATTCTGATCCTGGTGGTGGGCATTGCTGCGGTGCTGATACTGATTATCGGCCTGCGGATGAACGCTTTTCTGGCCCTGATTACCGGGGCCATCCTGGTCAGCCTGCTGACGCCCGGCCCATCCGCTGAAAAAATCAGCCGGGTCGCAATCGCCTTTGGGGAAACCGCCGGCAAAGTTGGTATCGTCATCGCCATGGCATCCATCATCGGCCGCTGCCTGATCGACAGTGGAGCCGCCGAC
Source organism: uncultured Pirellulales bacterium (assembly GCA_964550565.1). Classification (GTDB taxonomy): domain Bacteria; phylum Planctomycetota; class Phycisphaerae; order Sedimentisphaerales; family Anaerohalosphaeraceae; genus Anaeroglomus. The sequence continues at coordinate 8,462 of CAZKAI010000021.1, read as the reverse complement.
CGCATCGTCCGGATGTTTGTCGGCCTGCTGGGTGAGAAACGATGCCCGGTGTCGCTGATGGCCAGTGGATTTGTGCTGTCGATTCCGGTGTTCTTTGATACCGTGTTTTACCTGCTGATACCGCTGGCCCGTTCGATGCATCGACAGACCGGCATACGCTATATGCTGCTGATTCTGGCGATGGGGGCGGGCGGATCGATTACCCACTCGCTGGTGCCGCCGACGCCAGGGCCATTGCTGATTGCGGAGATGCTCAAGATCGACCTGGGCATGATGATGATGATCGGCCTGCTGACCTCTGTTTGTACGGCAGTCGTCATGCTGTATTTTGTCCGCTGGCACAGCAGCAAACATGATTATCCCATGCGGCCCATCGAAGGGTGGGACCATGAGCCGGAACCGCTTGCAGCCGATCAACTGCCAGGCCTGTTTGCCTCATCATTGCCGATTCTTCTGCCGGTCGTTCTGATTTCGACCCATACGATTATTTCAGCCCTGGCGGCCAAGGCCAGCCCTGAATCAGTTGTGCATGGAGTTAAATCCGTAACATCCATTTTGGGCAATGCCAACCTGGCGATGCTGATATCTGCGGCGGCGGCACTGGTCGTACTCTGGCGGCAGCGGAGGCCTTCACGGCAGGAATTGGGGGCTCTGGTGGAACACTCGCTGACCAGCGGCGGGGTCATCATCCTGATTACCGCAGCCGGCGGAGCCTTCGGCGCGATGCTCAAAGAAGCTCAGATCGGCTCGGCGGTGCAGGCGATGATAACGGCTGATTCGACACAGGCTCTGGGAGGTATCCGACTGCTGATCATGGCCTACATGATTGCCTTTGTCATCAAATTCGCCCAGGGGTCCAGTACAGTTTCCATGATAACAGCCTCGTCCATAATCGCCCCGCTGCTGGGAACGCCTGCGGCGATGGGGTATCACCCCGTATACATCGCCTGTGCGATTGGATTCGGGGCTCAGTGCGGCAACTGGATGAATGACAGCGGCTTCTGGATTTTCGCCAAGATGAGCGGCCTGACCGAAGTGGAGACGCTGAAAACCTGGACGGTGACGGTCAGCAGTCTTGCTTTTGTCGGGTTATTTTTTACAATGGTGTTTTCTAAACTGCTGCCGCTGGTGTAGGCGACGACTATATAGTATAGAATCAGGAGAACGGTATTGAAAGCGCTTGTTCTGACCAAAGTCAGTTATTTTGAGATTCAGGATTGTCCGGTCCCGCAGATCGGGGCTCAGGATGTGCTCGTCCAGGTCAGGGCCTGCGGCATCTGCGGCAGTGATGTTCACGGCATGGACGGCAGCACGGGCAGGAGACAGCCGCCGATTATCATGGGCCATGAGGCGGCCGGGGTGATTGCGGATATCGGCTCCGGCGTCACGGGTTGGCGCATCGGCGAGCGGGTGACGTTTGACTCGACGGTGTATTGCGGGCAGTGCCATTTTTGCCGCAAGGGACAGATTAACCTGTGCGATAACCGAAGGGTGCTGGGGGTGTCCTGCAATGAATACCGACGGGATGGGGCGTTTGCCGAATTTGTGGCTGTCCCGCAGCATATCCTGTATCGCCTGCCGGATGGGGTGAGCTTTGAACAGGGAGCGATGACCGAAGCGCTGTCCATTGCGGTTCATGCCGTGGGGCGAGCGGGCCTGACGGGCGGGGAAACGGCGGTCGTGGTTGGGGCGGGGATGATAGGGCTTCTGGTGATTCAGGTGCTCCGTGCCCGAGGGTGCCGTCGGATCATTGCCGTTGATGTAGATGCGGAACGGTTAAAGATGGCCGGGGACTTCGGGGCGGATGCGGTACTGAATCCGGAGACAGCGAATGTTGTCCAGCAGTGTATGGAAATAACCGAAGGCCGTGGGGCGGATGCGGCCTTTGAGGTGGTGGGCATTACCCCCGCTGTTCGGACAGCAATGGGTGTGCTGCGAAAAGGCGGGCGGCTGGTGATGGTGGGGAATCTGTCGCCGCTGGTGGAGGTTCCACTGCAGGCCCTTGTGACTCGGGAGATCTCGGTTTACGGGTCGTGTGCCTCGTGCGGGGAATACCCGGCCTGCCTGGAGATGATTGCCGGCAGGAAAGTCAATGTCGACAAGCTCATCAGTGCGGTTGCGGGGTTGGAGGAAGGCCCTGCGTGGTTTGGACGACTGGCCGGTCGAGAGCCGGGATTGATGAAAGTCATTCTGAATCCTACAGCTAAGCTCATACTCAGAAAGTTTATACAATGAATAAATTGAAAACAGGACTCATCGGATGCGGAAAAGTAGGCCACTTACATGCCAAGGCACTGGCGGACCTGCCCTGCTCGGAATTCTCGGCGGTATGCGGGCGGAGCCTGGAGAAGGCCCGGCACTATGGGGCGCAATACGGCGTGAGGGGCTATGATAATGTGACCGAGATGGTCGAGAAGGAATCGCTGGACGCGGTGATTGTGTGCACGCCGCACCCGTATCATGCCCAGCCTTCGATTGCGGCGATGGAGGCGGGAGCTCATGTGCTGGTGGAAAAGCCGCTGGCGATTACGCTGAAGGACTGCGATGCGATGATTGAAGCGGCCGGGCGGGCGTCAGTCGAGCTGGGGGTGGTCTCGCAGCGGCGGTTTTATGCCCCCTGCCAGCGGATACGGAAAGCCATTGATGAGGGTAAGATCGGGCGGCCGGTGCTGGGGACGGTGACGCTGTACGGCTGGCGGGATGAGGCGTATTATCAGAGTGACCCCTGGCGCGGCACCTGGCAGGAGGAAGGCGGCGGCGTGCTGGTCAATCAGTCGCCGCATCAACTGGACCTGCTGCAGTGGTACATGGGGCCGATTGAGGAGGCGTTCGGCTATTGGGGCAACCTGAATCATCCCTATATCGAGGTGGAAGATACGGCGGTGGTCGTGGTGCGTTTTAAGCATGGCGGGCTGGGCAATATTGTCATCAGCAACTCGCAGAATCCGGCCCTCTACGGCAAGGTGCTGATTATGGGCAGCAATGGGGCTGCGGTCGGGGTACAGACCGACGGCGGGACGATGTTCATTGCGGGCCGGTCGGAGATTGAAGAGCCGCCGACCAACGACCACTGGACTGTGCCGGGGGAGATGGAGCTACTGGCCCGATGGCGACAGGACGATGCGGCGTTTTTCAAGACCATCAAGGCTACGGAGTACTATCACAGGCTGCAGGTTGAGGATTTTTTGCGGGCGATCCTTGAGGGCCGCAATCCCCTGATTACGGGGGAAGTAGGTCGCGTAACGGTCGAGCTCTTTACGGCGGTCTATCGCAGCCAGCGAGAGAAAAAGCCGATTCGGTTCCCCGTACAGGCGGATTGAGGAGACCGGGGTCAGGCTCGGACAGGTCATGCCATGCGTTATTTAGAAATCAATTACCTGCTCTGAAAATACTTCGGGATATTTAAGATGGAGCTTCAATTCTGTTCCCTCTATTGGGGGAAATACCAATTCAATTGTTTTTGACTCCTTATCACCCGAGTTAATCGAGTATTCAAACGGATGTATAACTTTTTCTCCATATTCCAAACCAATATCTTGTATAGACCATAACTCAGGATACGCTTTGCTGGATATTAGAAATTGCACAAAAGTAACACTACTCATACCATCTGCAACTTGTGAAAGTTTAAACATTTTTTCAGCAATGGATTCACTGAACAGCATGTATTTATCTTCTTGATGAATATCTATCAATTTGATTTCATATTGATTTCCTGCAATATTAAAAGTTTCTGTATTATCCTTAGAAAGTGCAACTGGTAAAGACACCCACTTTTCAATTAATAACAATTTTATTTTACCAGATAATTTGTTGGCATACGATCTTTTAATTTGACCCACCGTCAGAACAGATTTTCCAAATGCAGAATCAAATGATTGAATATGGTTATTATCACCTGCTTCGAAATGCACATCAGCAATATCAATCTGGGGCAAAGCATACAGCTCAATCGGATAATATTCCTGTTCTATATCCACCTTCATATCTCGCACTACTAAAGCATAGTTTCCTGAATACTTTTTTGTTATCATTATTTCATTTCTTTTTATGTCATCCAAAAACACAACCCCAGTTTTGTCTTTCTGTCCCCACCTGACTGCAATGTTATGTTTTTGGGCCACATATTCTTTAAATGCAAAATAATCTTCAAAAAAGCTTTTTCCATTCAATGAAATCTCTATTTTAATGGGTTCGGCATTCTCGCACACATCAATATATTCCAGGGGGACTTTCCATTTATCAGAAAGCCCCTTCACAACACTGTCTGGGCGCTGCTTAGCCGCCAAGCAGTTATTCGAAAACAGAACGATCCAAGCAAGCAGAAAAATGAAAATTGAGCGAAGAAATATCAAACCTTTAAACATAACACAATCCTTTGAAAGAATATTCTATAGATAACAGGGACAGTTAACATTTGTTTTGCGTTTTATGCTCATTAAAGCAGTTGTCCCCATTTTTTATTCTCTTATTTTTCCTGTTTTCAAATCTATCTCATACAAAGGCAAACTAATGGAATTCTGATCCGCTGCTATTCTTTCAACAGCCCAATCGCCCGGCTCAAAAGGATATTTTGCAGAAAACTGCCAAACAGCACCATCATCTTCTTTGAATTTCACAAAAATACATCTTTCGCTTTTCTCATGCCATAACGGTGAAAAGATTTCAATGGCAACCTCTTCTGTTCCCGGCTTATAGACTATCTTTTTTACATGCTCTGTAAGAGTGGGGTAATATTCGGGATAGTCTTCGTGTCGAAGATTTATAAATAATAAAACTGTTAATATTAAAACTAGAATGATAATTAGACCACTCCATATATATCTATTCATTGTTATTCTCCTTAATTTTCTCTTGGATAATAGGGCCAGTACCATTTGTTTTGCGTTCTATGCTCATAATCGGCAGTTGTCCTATTATTCTGGATTACTTTTTACTTCGGATTATCTTCAAATCATGCTCCTCAAAGCCGTCGGGGTCAATCTCGACAAAAGTTCCATTGGGTTCCTCATAACCGATTGCAATCGAGTCCGTTGAAGCTTCTTTGTAATCAGAGCCAAATAAAGTCTTGTTTTCTACTATCACGGTTAATTTGCCATTTTCTGTAATCAGATATGATATAACAGGTTCGTCGATGCCGGGGCCTTCCTGTCGTATTGCAGCAAATCCGGCCCCCTGTTTCCATTTCACATAAAAGTCTTTTATGGCCGCGTTATGCAGGTTCATATCGCCAATATCCACATACGGTCTTTGCTGCAATTGAACCGGCAATCCATGCCCTTTCAGGCTGATACGCCCAACCATAAATCCCACTATCAAGATTCCAATCAGCAGCAGTGTCATTCGTGTCCTGTTTTTCATGGTTTGAACCTTTTTGTTAACAGTGGCAATTAAGAACGGCAGGATACAGCCGTCCGCAGCATCATTTTTTATTCAAATTGCGATACACCTTTTTCGTGGCAGAGTTTGTCATTCTTTACTGGAAACTGTCCCATGCTTTTATAGGCTACTTTCCCGTTTCTTGCCTTGTTTGATTATCGATTTTAGGAATGCGATTATAATCGCAGAGACAAACAAGATGAGGCTTAAGACTTCCGGAATCTTATATGTCAGCCACCAGGCATAGCTGTCAATTAAAATTACATGCGACTGTCCTCCATAAATCAAGTCCTGGTATAATATTAAAAGATGTTCTAACACGGTCCCGCCGAAAGCAATAACCAGTATCCCGGATAGAAACAAAATGAGGTCTAAATTGTTCAGTAATTTTTTCGTCCACATCCTTCCATATATCCTTTAATCATATATCCTGTATCCGAAGTACGAGGAGCAATCAGCCTTTGTTTTACGTTTTATACTTGTAACGAATCATCACCTTTTTTTGTTTTTTTTATAGACGCGATAATCCAAGCAGAGAAAGCACCTTGTCCGCAAGTTTCAGGGTTTCTTCGTTCGAATTTGCTGTATACCCATACGAGGTCATTCCGAGATTTTCAAAAAAAGCATTAATCTTTGCATTGGGTCCTGAATAGTCGATAGAAAACTGCTTAACAGTATAATCATAGGCTATAACCACATGCTCCCAAGCAACCCCATTATTAGCGGTGATCCAAGTTACACCCGTATAATATTCATCTGTCTCCCAAAGCAGTTCATTGGGATCTTCAGTCATCTGAACTGTTTTGGATGGGTAATCATGGTCTTTCCATTTATCCATATTGAAATGATGTATATAAAATTGCCAATCCGGTTTTATTTCACGAATCCCCAGCTCTCTGCGAACAGCATTTGTTTTTTCAATATCTGACTTCGGAGATGTGGAATAAGGTGTTTTTTTCACACATCCCTGTATTATCATAGTCAATAAACAGATCGCTATATAACCGTAAATTCTCATTGGTTCAATTCCTTTCGCAATGGATTCCCGCCTCCGCGGGAATGACAAACGTGGCGCAGGTTTTGTCGAAGCTGCGGGTGCCGGTTGGGTGGATTGGGTGCGGCGGCGGTGGTGTGCTTGTCGCCGGGCTGCGTGAACGACTCCATCTTAACTCCTGTCCATGCTGTATGCTTCGATCATGCCATGTAACCCTGTTCATTTATTCCGGGGGCATTATACCCTGGCGGCCAGTTGCGGTCAATAGGATACAGGGATACATAAAGAAAAATCCTAAATACTAAACACTAAATTCTAAACAAATCCCAAATATCAAACCAATTCTAAAGAGACAATTTAAACATCAAAAGGCAAAAATTAAAATGACAATGTAAAATTCAAAAAGGGACTGTTTCGGAGTTCGTAGTTCATAGTTCGGAGATAAATCCGGGATTCCCGTCTCCGCTTGCGCCAGGATAAGGCAACATCTCGATGAGTGGATGGATGGTACAAATTGCACCACAGTCAAGCTTCGCTTGGCTGTGCCACCCTTCCTGGATGATACATCGAACTCAAGGGAATTGGGTTTGTTTTGGTGCTCAACGACCCTATGAGTAGATAGATCATACGAATTGCTCCACGGTCAAGCTTCGCTTGGCCGTGCCACCCGTCCGGGATGATACATGGTGGTCAACGACCACTTTTGTGCCGCGCGGGGGCACGGGGTTGCGTTTATCTACATAGCCGCGACGGGGGTACAGGCAAATTGGGTTTGTTTTGCAAAAGTTTGTTTAAGACAGCGGAGGAGAAGATGGGCGATTGAGGATTATCGAGGGATGATTGAAGCGCGAGGTGGTCCGGCAATGTTATGGTTTTTGTTACTTCGGGCTTACTGGATTTGACGGGATTTGCGTGATGAGCAGGATTTAAGGCGGAATCCGTCTGCGACGGATGCTGGTTGATGCCGAAGCTGGAAGCTCCGGCTACGCTGGCGGAGTGCTCCACGGTCAAGCTGGGCCTGGCCGGGCCACCCCTCTGGGATGATTCTGCTATGCCGCGATGGGAGTAATGATTGGGATTGTCTTTGCCCGGCGAAATCACTGGGTTGAGGGATTGTGTGGTTTGGAGTTCTTTGAGGGCTTTGAAGAAGCTGCGTTCGATGCGGGATTCGTAGCGCTGGAGCTTTTCGAGGACCTGCGGGCCGGTGAAGTCGTCGAGGAGGATTTGGGCGAGGATGGCGCTGACGGTTTCCGACGACGCTGGATTCCCGCCCCACGCTTTCGCGGGGGCAGGCTCCTGGGGGGAATGGCACTCGGCGGATGCATCAGAGGATGCAGAAATATCCGGGGCGGGATTGTCGGCGGCGGAGCGGATGAGATTGTCGAGAACGTAAGATTCATAATTCTGGGCCCGCTGGAGCCGCCAGGCAAGGTTGATGACGCGGTCGGCCAGGAGGGTTTCGATGTCGCCGGCGGGGGCAAGACGGGCGGTCATGCCGGTGCGGAAGCGGGCATAGGCGTCGGGGTCTTCGGAGGCCAGGACGGGGCAGGCGGCGGTCAGGCCGTGGGTGACGGCGTTGGCGGCGACTTTGGCCTTGCCCTGCGGGGTTTTGGGGCCGGTGGATTTCTGGGCGTTGAGACGGTTGGCGGTGAGTTGTTTTTCTGTTGGCATGGTTTGCTCCTTTCGTAAATTAAGAACATAAGAACCTAAGAACTCAAGAACCTATGAATTAGGGAATCCGCGGGGGCGGAGGCTGATTGATATTCAAACGGAGATTTCATGGGTTTTATTTTCGGTATTTCAGATTACGCGTTGAAATCGGCTCGCTTGCGCTTGCCGCTGCTGCTTGCTGCGGTTTCCGGACGGCCCTTCGTTTGTATCGCAGGAGGTAGTCTTTTTAGTTCGTAGTTCGTAGTTCGTAGAAATAAAGACTAAGGCCGTATTATAACAACCTAACATATTCCTTACAAGTGAAATTTTTATAAAATTGCGGATTATGCTGCTCTTTCAGAGCGTTGGGGCGACGGGTTGCTCACCCAGGGCGTTGAGGCTGTGTCGCAATTTTATTTCCGATTGCGGCTTTGTCCGG
>CAZKAI010000020.1:45863-47028 GCA_964550565.1 uncultured Pirellulales bacterium | reverse complement strand
TGGGTATTCCACGCCCCGGCAATAATGGCAAAATCTTCTAAATCCACCCGGCAGTTGCCATTAAGGTCCGCAGTGATACCCTCCAGGCAATTATAGGTTTCAAACTGCGTGCCGCCGTTGGCAAGATATTCGAGATACTCATCCATATTGGTAAAACCATCCCCATCCGGGTCGCCATGGGTATCCTCATAGTGGCCCAGGGGTGAGTTGGGATTGAAACCATGTTGTGTTTCCCACCAGTCCGGCAGGCCGTCATGGTCGGTATCAGGCGGGACAGGTCCGCCTTTAAGCTGAGGATAACCTCCAACATCGTTCTGGCTGTCGATGATGCCGGGCAGCTTATCGATACTGCCGCGATAGGTATAGGTTTTATGGATTACATCCTGAATGATGCGGGTGTCTATCGCATCCCGCTGGGGCCGGGTAGCACCAACATCGTTTAGGACATTGGTATAAGCCTGCACAGCGGTGTGCGTGGTAACATAAGACTCAAAGAACGGCACATCGCTGCGAATCTGGGCCTCAGTCGCATAATTAGGTGATACGCCATCCCAGTTGTCAGCATCATATTGCGGATAGCTTTCCATCTTATTTCCGACGATGTAGAACATTTGAGGATTGCCCGTGCCCATCTGGTCGCCATCCGGCCGCATCAGCAGAAAATGGGTTGTGGCCGGGCCGGGAATGTAGAAGTTGTTGACAAAATTACACCGCATCACACCACCGTCGGTGGTACGGTTGAGCCAGTTATAGACCACATTGTTACGAATGTCACAATAACCTCCATAATTATTAGTAGAGTCAAGCCCCCCTGCCAGCGACCAATTCCGGCCGGCACAATGGGCCAGCAGGTTATGGTGATAGCTGCCGCGGTTGCCGCTGATGGATGCGGCAAAGGAATGGTCTGCATACTGGTACGAATCATTGAGGGCCTCCGAGATGATATTGCGGGAGAATGTGATATTTTTGGCCGAGCGGGAGCTGTGGCCTTCATCGATACTCCAGCTTATGGAGCAATGATCAATAATGCAGTGGTCGGAGCTGGCCATGCCCATACCGTCCAGTGACGTTTGGGCATAATCACCAACGCGAGTACGAACGAAACGGATAATGGCGTCTTTGGCCCCCAGCATCCCGAAGGGATATCGGGCCACACAGATGCCCT
>CAZKAI010000020.1:42156-45763 GCA_964550565.1 uncultured Pirellulales bacterium | reverse complement strand
ATGGCGTCTTTGGCCCCCAGCATCCCGAAGGGATATCGGGCCACACAGATGCCCTGCCCCGGGGCCGTCTGGCCGGCTACATAGATATCACCGCCATCGGCAGGGATGACCAGTTTTTTCTTCAAAAAGATTGTACCGCCGATACGGAAAACCACAACCCGAGGACCTTTTTCGACTTCGACAGCTTTGCGGAGACTGCCATCCAAGACTGGCTCGCCGGAATCCGGATTATAGTCGTCCAGTGTCGTCACTTCGATAATCCGGCCGTGTCTGCCACCGCGGGCAAACCTTCCGTATCCTTCGGCTAAGGCATAGGCCAGGTGGCGGGTGCGAAACTGCCAGATAATGCCTTTGGTAATAGAACCATCGGTTTTGACAGTATCAATCCGCCAGTAATAGGTGTTTTTGCTGTCCAGACCGGTTGCATCCCAGTCGGTATCGGATGCAGACTGACGTCCTTGATAAATATCGGTGGTAGCTGAAGTCGCGTTTGTAACCTCCTCCAGACTTGTTCCGAAATAGACATCATGATATTCGGCAAATGGCGAAGGCGTCCAGCTTAATGGGGTGTATCCAGTTCCTGCAGAACCGGCCAGAGGGTCGTCATTGTGTGCAAAGACATGGTCATCACCGTCGACAGGAACAGGGACGGTTGCATAGCTGTCCACAGAGGCCAGATTATCAATTTCAAAACCGTTAAGGACTGCGGTACAAATCTGGGCAGCGGGATCGCCTGCCGGCTCCAGTTTAATCCGGACCGGCTGGCCAGCCGTCACCTCAAAGGTGAAGAAAGTACTTGCAATCGCGTTATCCTGAGTCACATCCTGCGAGGGCTGAATGGTCAACTGTTCCACACCGTCCACATAAATTTTGCATAGAGCAATCGTGCGGTTGTATCTGGAAACCGGCCAGGGGGCGTTGTGATAAGTGATGAAAGTATGGGGACCTTCGGACAGGCCAGACAGAGTCAATACAAATGTGCCGCCATTGAAGCTGGGATTCCGGTTGGTACCATCATCATATTCGGCATACAGACAATCCATCGCCAGTTCGTAGAGATTGAGGCCGCTCTTGTTATACCAGTTGATTTTCCAGGCAGTACTGGCCGGAGGGGAAAGCAGGGAAAAAGAGACCGTCACATCGCCAAAGGTTTTGGATGTGCCGTCGGCAGGCAGCCAGGACAAAAAACCGGACGCAGTCGCATCATTTCGTGCATCCATATCGACTTTGATATGATCAGCACAGACAATCGCTTCCCACAGCAGACAAAATAATATACCCAAAATTAAGTTTTGTTTGCCTCTCATTAGGCCACCTTGTTAATTACAACTGATTGGCGTTATGCCGCCTCCGGCCATCATCAGATAGTCAATATTGGCAAGGCCGTTGCTGGTCGTGGATTCAAGTCGAATCGTATGTGTACCCGCAGCAAGTGATACCGCCTGAGACACCGTCGCCCAAGTTGTCCAGGCGCCTGTTCCGGCAAAAGAGAGTCCGGAAACAGCCGTTGCCCCATCGACCAGCAGGTTGGCCGGACGAGCAGTGGTCGTGCCGTTGGCAAACCGCCATGTAAAAGTATAAGTGCCCGCGGCGGGAACACTGATTTTCCAGTTGACTCCCGCGCCGGTTGCATTGGTTCCATTCGCAAATCCAGCCCCGGTAAATCCGGCATTGTTATTATCGACTGTTCCGTCAACACTGCAGAAACCTACCGTACTTTCCTGTATGACCAAACTGGCAGTTATCGCCGGTGCCGCAGAAACCTCACTTGCCTTATCGGATTCATTCTGAGCAGTATCCACTGCGGTAATCGTATAATGGTATAATGTCCCATTGACAAGGCCTGTATCTGTGTAATTGGAACTGGTCAACAGCACCGTATTAAGTTGGGTGTAGGTACTGCCTGAGACGGTTGTGCGGTAGATATTATAACCTGCCAGATCAGCGTCCGTATTATCTGTCCAATCGAGCGAAACCGTCCCACTGCTGGCCGCTGCCCAAAGGCCTGTCGGCATGACAGGAGCTATTGTATCCAGGCTGCCGCGATATAGCACGTTGTTGGGGATAAGCTGCCGGTCAAAATCGGGGCCTGCCCAGCGAACCTCCAGACGCTGGCCGCCGGTCTTCTCAAAGAAAGTCACGCGAATAGCATGTTTGCCGGCCAGCAGGGCCGCCCTGCCGCTGCGTTCCTGTGAGCCGTGCACACCGTCATTACTGACGACAATGCCGCCGTCGATATAGAGCTTGCTGCCGTCGTCGGAATTGGTGTAGAACGTATAAGGTCCGCTGGTCGGGATATCGATATAACCCTCAAAGACACAGGCGAATCCATCTTCAACTGAAGCGGTACTGAGTTCAAAACCGGCACTGGTGCCCTGCCGAACCGGTGTCAATACGCTAAAGTCCGGCAGAAAATCCCAGGAGCCTTCATAATAGGCATAGTCTAAGCCATTTACTAACCCGGTTGGATAGAACGGCGGCAGCGGATGACCGCCATACGCCGACACCAGCAGCGATACTGTATCGGTGATGGAGTTGCCATCGTTGACGGTGTAGGTCAATTCCGCCAGACCGACATAATCCGAATCGGGCGTATAACGAACCGTATAGCCATCAGCCTCCATGACCGCTGTGCCATGCGTTACGTTCAAGACCGTATATGCCGCACCGGCATTGAAACCGGAGTTGAATACCCGCAGGTCGATTTTAGCCGGACTGTTTTTCTGCACATCCGCATGACTGCCGCCCAGCCAGTTCAGATAATCCTCCAGATTGGTATAGCCATTGGTATTGATATCGCCATTGTTGTCGGCGACATTTGGATTCAACCCGGCAATCGAGGACTCCCAGTAATCCGGCATCCCGTCCTGATCCGAATCCGTGGGATTAATTCCATTATCAAGAATTCCGATGCCGTATATCGGAGAATTATTTTCATTTGAAATCAACTGTCCGCTGGTCCCAAATGTCATCAGCTCTTTGACCAGCCGTGTATCGACCTTGTCGCGGACAGGGTATGACGCACCCGCACGTGAAGCAATATACTTCAACGCAGCCTGCGGATCCATCAAGATCCTGACAGAGGAATAATCATAAGGTACTGTTTGCCAGTCCACCGACCCATAGCTGCTCTGGGCAAGAACCGCACCATCCAATACCCCATCACGGTCGGAATCATGCCAGTTATTCCGGGCATAGATATGAAAATTCAGATTGCCCCGTGTAAAGGCGGCTGAGCTGGTATTGGATCCGCTGATGAAATAATTATCGCAGACATTGGCATACGAGTCGGCTTCCGAATCCCCGAGGATATAGGCCGCATCATCCCAATTGTACACCACGTTGTTTGTGTAGTCATTAATACCCTTGACTTTGGGATTACGGGTATCGTTATCGATATAAAGATTACGAAAGATACTGACACCGTTAAAATCCTGGATCAGTCCGCCGCAGGAATGTGTTTCCAGGCCCATAGCAATGATACAATCCTGAATGGTAATAAATCCGGGATCTTCCCCTGTACCGCCGCTGATGGAAAAATTCTCGTCCCGGCCCCAGGCAATCGAGCAATGGTCGAAAATCATATTCGTCCCGTCGGCCAGGGCAA
>CAZKAI010000020.1:18405-42056 GCA_964550565.1 uncultured Pirellulales bacterium | reverse complement strand
CCCCAGGCAATCGAGCAATGGTCGAAAATCATATTCGTCCCGTCGGCCAGGGCAATCGCATCCTTGCCGCTGGTGCCGCCAACGCCCATCCGGTAACGCATGAACCGCGTGATGGAGCGGTTGGCGTCGGTATAAGACAGACCGTTGCCATAGACAGCTACACCTTCACCGGGGGCCGTTTGTCCGGCGATCGTAATATCCTTGCTGACGATAATCCGCTCGCCGATTTTAATCACGCCCCCGACGTCAAATACCACCGTTCGGTTGGCCTGGCTGACCGCATCCCGAAAAGAGCCGTTGCCCGAATCGTTAAGATTGGTCACATGATACACAGAGCCGCCCCGCCCGCCGGAGGCCCATTTTCCAAAACCCTCGGCTCCGGGAAAGGCGGGCAATTTTGTCTTGAAATTCCAGACCGTGCCCCGTGCAATCCCATCACAGCGAACCGAATCCACACGCCAGTAATAGGTGGTATTGGTCTTCAGTAAACCCGGATCAAAACTCGAACCGCTCGTCACCCCCAGATAGACAACATCGGCACAGCCCCCCCAGTCGCGGCTTAAGGCCGCCAAATCCGGCAAATCCACCCGGCCGCTGTAATCCATATCCGGACACGGGTCCGTGGACGCCGCAAGCCACTGAGCCGCCATCACCGATAAATCCATAATATCGGCCAATCCATCCCCGTCTATATCCCCCAGCAGTTTGCGGGCATTAGCGACCATCGTTGAATTGGTGCCTAAATAGACCTCACTTCGTACGATCCCATTATCCGACGTCCAGGATAACGTGATATGGTCCGGATCGACTTGTTGGCCCACTTGGGGAGATGGATTTACAGCACAGAACGCATGACTAAAGAAAATGCCGGTCAATCCGATTAAAAAGACAATTCTCTTTTTCCAGTTGTCCATGATTATCCTCATAAATCCTCACCCCCGGCTTATCTGAGGTTATCTCTTCTTCTCGATTTCCCCGATTTTATCGTATCTGCCTCTATAATCGGCTATTTAGAACACATTTCCTCTATTTATATTCTTTATTTCTCTACCCGGTCTTACAAAAAAATCGAAAAAGCCCATTTTAATATGAATAGGCAGACAGGAATTATTCCTGTGGATGTTTTAGCTACAGAATGTTATATTAATCCTTTGAAAGAAGTGACAGCAGATTATGACCAGTATGAGTAATAACCCTGAAACAGGAGGTTTCGATGGCAAATAAGATTCGATGGGGGATTCTCGGGTGCGGGAGCATCGCGGGTAAATTTGCCGACGCGTTAAAGCATGTCAAACAGGCAGAATTGGTTGCGGTGGGTTCACGGTCCGAGGATAAAGCTCATGCATTTGCGGATACCCATCGTATCCAGCGGCGACATGGAAGTTATCAAAAACTGGCCGAAGACAGCGATGTGGACATTGTCTATATTGCGACTCCACATCATTTACATGCCGAGAATACCCTTTTATGCCTCCAGGCCGGCAAACATGTCCTGTGCGAAAAACCACTGGCCGTCAATGCCCGACAGGGACTGACCATGGTTAACTGTGCGAAAGCGAATAAACGCTTCCTGATGGAGGCCATGTGGACTCGATTTTTGCCCCTGATGGACAAAGTCCGCCAACTGCTGGCTCAACAGACTATCGGCCCGCTGCATGTATTGACCGCGGATTTCGGTTTTCGCTGCAAAACCAATCCCCAGCGGCTTATCGATCCGTATCTGGCAGGGGGCGCCCTGCTGGATGTGGGAATCTATCCGCTGGCCTTGTCATCCATGATATTCGGCAAACCCCTGCAGATCCACAGCACAGCGGTAATGGGTTCGACTGGGGTGGATGAGAAAAATGCCGCAATTCTGACTTTCAAACAGGGGCAACTGGCAATACTTTCTTCTGCGTTCACGGTCGAGACTACACAGGAAGCCGTGATCATCGGGACCGAGGGCATGATTCGACTGAATCGTCCCTGGTGGCGCGGCAATGCGATTACGCTGGTTCGACATGGTCAGGACCAACAGCGGATTGAAGTGCCCTCACATGAGAATGGTTTTGTCTATGAGATTCAGGCCGTTCACCGTGACTTGGCCGAAGGCCGGATTGAAAATGCCCTCATGCCGCTGGATGAATCGCTGTCCACACTCCAAACAATGGATACCATCCGCAAACAATGGGACCTTCGATATCCCTTTGAAACGGAGTAAGAGTACAAACTGTCAATTGGCTGACTCATTGAGCCAGGCGGACACCAGCAGATACAAATCGGCGATATCCACCTGCCCGCTCATATTGAAATCCGTCCCTGCACAGGAACTCCACAGGTCACATTGGTCCTGCCACTGATCGGCGAATAAGGCAAAGTCGTTGATGTTTACGGAACCATTACCATCGATGTCCGGCCCAGTCCCCTGTGAAAGAATAATCAGAGAATAAGGCCCGATGCCCACATTGGTATGGTAATTCAATCCGTCTTTGTAACCCGAGACAGCATACGTATCGGCCGCCATCCAGTTTCCAAATTCCGGATCGTATCCATTCCAGTCGCTGTTGAACCGCACACGCCACCTGCCCTCGCGGGGCATCCCGAGATTATAGCTGCTGAATCCGCGATAGCCGAAATTGGCCACAATGACAACATCATCACCCGCCCCGCCGTGATACCAGCGATGGTAAGCAATCACTTTATCGGTATTGTTGACATGAAAGACATTGACATTATTGCCCGTCAGGCCGCGCGTCTGATTTGTCAGATTGCGCCGCAGCCGGATTAAATCCCGATAAAGCCGGGTAATGCCGGCATACGTGGTGTTTTTGGTCCAATCCAGCACATCATAATCATTCCATGCCCCGTCTTCCAGAAATTCCTGCCCCATGAACAGCATCGGAATCCCGGGGCAGGTCAACATCAGCCCGGCTCCGAGGGTGGACCGTTTCCTGGAGTAATAACTATTTGCATGGCCCGGCCAGATTTGTTCCGGCAGGCGGGATTTGCCGCTGGCGGAACCCACTTCATCATGGCTTTCGGTATAAATGACCCTCTGCGTATCCCAGCCGTTATACAGGCGGGTAATTGCATCTTTCACATCCCACATATTGCGGGATGCATCCTCTGAGGCTGCCAGTGCAGATACTACCTTGTGATGAAATCCGGCATCCCACTGCGAATCGAAACCCGCCCCGCCCTGGCCTGTGGTTTTGGTCAGCCATTCGTTGTCGCGCATGTCTTCGGCAATGCAAATCTTAGAGCTGTTTGCCGCGTCGATTTCATCATTGATCCACTGCATCAGTGACCAGCCTGCGGGGATATCCGGCCCGCCGATGCCCCGTTCCCGGATATAGGCGGTACCATCCACCCGAAGACCATCCGCATTAAATTCATTCAGCCAGTACATCGCATTATCACGAATCCATGAGCGGACCTGTCCGGTGTTGTAATTCGGTCGGGTGTCGCCCCACGGCGTATAGCGATTGTCATCCTCATAAAAATAAATCCCGCCGGTATCGGGATAGGTACTGGTCCCGTCGAATTTCCAGAGGGAATGGTCCAGATCCATCGGGCCGATATGGTTATAGACCACATCCACCAGGACAGCAATGCCCCGCCGATGGCACTGTTCGATAAAATTCCGCATGTCGGCGGGATTGCCATAAGCGCCTTCGGGAGCAAACAGATTCACGGGGTTATAGCCGAGGGAATAATCGCCGGGGAATTCGGCTATCGGCATCACCTCAACCGCATTGATGCCCAGCGCCTGAAGATAGTCCAGTTTGGCAATCGCCGACTGCCATGTGCCCGGGCTGCCGCCGGGTGTATCATTGAAGGTGCCGATATGCAGTTCATAAATAATCATCTCGTTCCATGCCGGGGGTGTAAACGCGGTCCAATGATACGAACTGCCGGCAATGATCCCATTACCGACCGAACTGACCACATCCCGGGCATATGGGTCGGTCTTCCAGAGGCTGCCGTTAATGACATAGCGGTATTCCTGCCCGACACCCGCCCCGGCCGCATCCACCGACCACCATCCGCTGCCTTCGCCATACAGCGGACGTGACGTGGTATTCCACCCATTAAATGTACCCGCCACATGGACCGAGGACGCATTCGGTGCCCAGACGCGAAAGGTAGTCCCTCCCGCATAAGGAACTGCGCCCACCCCGGGGCGAACCGAGGGGGCCGCGGCAGACAGCACTGTTGTCAGCAGCCAGACCGCCACACTCCAAATCAACGTGTTGCCAAAACACTGCATTTGATACGGATCCGACTTGAAATTATTCGTTTTGGCGAGGCTAAACATCTTTGGGCCGCCAGCTTCCAGCAAAAGCATGGTCACCTCGGCTATATAGTCACTTTACCCAGTGAATATGCGCAGTACCAAAGCGGCCTGCGGCTGTCACCGAATAATCATCCTTTTCGCCCACCATAAAAAGGGTTCCCCGCACCTCATCGGCCGCGAGGAACCCTTGAAACATCCCAAACTGCTGACTTAAAGGATCGGCTTAACGCTGGTATCCATCAGCCATTCTGCTGCAAGTTCAGCCAAATCATTCATATCGACGATACAATCACCGGTCAAATCATTGCCCGGTGTCGATGGGTCGGGACAAACCGCCTTGCCCGTCATACTGGCAAAATTCTGGGCCACCGTATGGCCATCGAGTGCGTAGTTATAGATTGCCACTTCATCCAGCGTACAGGGAATAACCGATGTATTCTGAATGTTCAGGCTGCCCGGCCCGCCCTGCACACGTCCGGCCAGAGCAACCGGCGATGCGGTAGTGCCAATCAGCCCGCTGACAGCATCAGATTCCTGCTGCACGCTGCCGTTGTCGGCATTATAGACCCGGCTCAGAATGCCATCAATGTAAACCTTTTTGGCGGCGCCGTCATACGTACCGACCACATAGTGCCATTTGCCGTCAAAGATAGTACGATTGCTGGCAGTACCATCCTCATTGCCGGTCCCGCGGGTGGTAAAGCAGGCCCTGCGGGTATCTTCCCGCTGTCGAAGCTGCCAGCCTTCGCCGCTTTCACCATTGCGTGCCACCAGCGGATTCCAGGAACCCGCGCTGGAGGCTTTGACCCAGCAGGCCACCGTCATGGTGTAATTGCAGATATCAAAATAGGCCGACTTGTCCGGCTCGGTATAGATCAAATCCTGGGCATTTGAATCGGCATCAAACGCCAGAGCATCGCCGGCAATTCCCTCGGTCACAAAGGCCGGATCACCATAAACCACCGAGGCGGGGCTGCCCGGGATAATGCTGTTCAGATTATTATTTTCAAACGTCCAGTAAGCAAGGATCCGTTCGACTCCAAGCAGCGCTTTTTTAGATGTGACAGGGACACCTGAATCATTGTTGACAACGCAATAGTAAGCCCCCTCATCGGCCAGCTCCACATTGGCAATTGTCAATGTTTCTGTTTGTGCACCGGAAATATCCCCGGCATCGGACAAAGCAATATCACTGGTGCCATCGACATATCGATACCACCGATACGTCGGCGTCGAGATAGAGCTGACCACGACCGTAAACTGCGCAGCATGACCTTCGGGGACAACCTGATACGTCGGATCGGCAGTAATCTTGGGGACCGATTTTTCTGTCTCAAATACCCAGACGTCGCCGGTTACCACCGCAGCATTATCCTGAATCGAATCGACACGCCATAAGTACCTGGTATCACGGACAAGCGGTGCCGAAAGGGTATAGGCGGCACGCAGCGTCCCTGAATCCCAACTGGCAATGTCACCTTTGAAAACAAAATTGGGATCCTGATCCGTGGCCATATACAATTTCATACTCACCAGATTTGGGTCGGCCATGCCATTGGGGTCCAGCATGACTTTCCAGGACAGCGGCGTGTTAATCGACACATCCACGGCCCCGGCGGCAGGACTCGGAGCCTGCGGACGATCATTCAGTGAGCCCGGAACAAATGTCTCGGCAAACGTCGTGGCAATAATCACATCGTCCCAGGTCGTTTTGCCCCCGCTGCCGATACGCACCCCATTGACCCAGTTCCACATGCCCAGGTTGTTGAATACCACATCGGCACTGGTATGGTCCCACGCGGTTTCATAGTCACCCGAATCCGGGTCGATCCACATGCGGGCGGCATTGTGATTGTAATCCAGAACACCCACAATCCGGTACGGACGGTTAATCTCGGCAGAGACATTCGAAACGACATACATCCCGTTATTTTCATTATTAATGCCCAGAAAACCAAGCCCGCCGCTTTGCCAGGGCATTCCAAACTTAATGCGTTCGGTGCCTCCATCCTGGGCACTGATACCCAGCCAGCCCTGGGCTTCACCAATGGTTAGCGTCGCCGCAAAATAGACGATGCCGGTATTCTGAAACGCCCCGGTTCCCCAGGTATCCGAACCAAATTCACGTCGTGCGGCAATCCATCCCGAACCGGTTTCCGTGAGGACTAATGTACCATCAACGACATTCGTTCCGCTGGCCATGTTAATCCAGGGGGTGGGTGAGGCTCCCTGCGGATTGCCCACGCCCTTCCAATCCCAGCCGTATCCGCCGGAGCGCCCTGCAATCCCCCCATCCGGATAATCAAAAGAATCAGAGCCGACAATATCGCCATAGACAGAAGCGACCAGAAACAACGATAACAATACTGCTATCCTTTTCATAATCAACCCTTTCCCAAGTAACTGTTCTTTTCATCCTTACTGATTCATTTGGCAGATCAAGCTGATCTTCCCTGACTGAGCCATATCACAGCAGCCGCCAGCCAGTTCCTTTTCTCATTTCTAATCCTGTAAAACGCTTAAGGGATTCGTTTCACCGGAGGACAGGATGTAAACATTTCCTGCTCTGTAATATCGTAGTTGCGTAAACCACATTTCCAGGCATTTTTTCGACAGACGTCCATCAGCGTTTGGGTATATAGCCGGAAATCAGCCATTTAAGGTCTTCGTTATTCTGCGGATCAGGATCGGAGGCGATTTCACCGCGGATGAGCTTAAGAGTATTCAAATTCTGCCAGCGATGCCGTTCGGCATGACCATCAGCAAAACCAATGGTACTGCTGTCATTATGAAAATACGCCGGATAATCCCACCACCAGGGATTCAGAAGAACAAATCCGCCCGCATTGACATTCTGAGAGCTCGCCTTATTTACAACATCTTCTTCCACAAAAACATATTTATTGCCCGGCGACACAATTTCCGATGTTTTGGTTACAACATAGAGCGTTTTGCCCCCAAGAGCGGATGCGGTTCGATATTGAGTTATCGGCGTATAGATTCCCCCAGAACGGGCGCTGAAGTCCTCGCTGTTCATCAGACCGGCAATGGAGTAACTGCGATAAACCGCTTTGGGTTCAGGTTTTGTGTAATTTTTGTCGCCGGGACAATGATACAATTCTTCGTCCTGTGTGTAAGGGAAAAGTCTTCCCGCACGAATGCCGTTTTTCCGCGTTTCAAAGGAATATTGATTTTCAGCGGCAGGGGCATTCTTTTCCGGATTATCCGTATCTTTGAGCAGCGGAACCTCGGTCCAGCGATAGGGTGTTCCACGACCCGTGTAATAATTCGATCCCCCGACGAGCAATGCGTCGTTCTCATTGGAATAATTCATCCAGGCCAGGCACAGGTTTTTCTGATTGCCCAGGCAGACTGAACCGGAGGCCAGTTCCTTGGCATTTTTCAAAGCCGGCACAATGATCGCCAGCAGCAGCGCAATAATTGCCATTACAACCAGCAGCTCAATTAATGTAAAACCTCGTTTTGATACCATGGGTATCTCCTTTCTGTGTCGATCTTCATTATGGATCCATTTTGTTTTTAATATTCATTGATCCAATCCGACATCCGAATCGAATTGGATGAATCGCACTCATCCTTTATTTCATACATCGCGCCATCATGGCCAAACCAGATGAAAGACCGGTTCTGCAAAACCGCAGGTGTCCATATGGTTGGCCGGCCAGTTTTTGTCGTAAACAATCCCGCAATCCGTCACTATCAGCGTCAGGAAACGGTCCTGCTCGGCGATATCAACCTGGATATCAAAGCCCTGATTGGCACGAAGCGCCTTTCGAAAACTCCGCAGTCGGCCATCAACCAGAACCCACACATCCAGCTCGGAGTAGTCCGGGGAATTCTCACCAATACGTATCACCCCGGCAAACGAGGTAAAAGAATGGATACGAAGACCAGGGACAAGATTGCGCACCGCATTCAAATCGACCGTCAGGCCAATATTGCTGTGCAAATAAAGCAATTCCGAGTCGGCATCGTGTTTTCGGGTTTGCTCAAAGGTTTTCTGGAGCGGACTGAAAAAAGTCCAGTCCTTCATGCAGACAATGTTGGAATAATACAAACCGCTGGTTTTTGGACATTCCGCAAAGCAATCACCTCCGGAATCGACAACCACCGGCCCTGGTTCACTGCCGGGAACAAAAATACTGTCAATACAGGGAATATCCCGAATGGGGACCAGTTTCCCGGGCCCGCGCTGATATAAACCCGGCCCGCACGCAATCACATCGCCAGAGTCCGGACCAAATTCAACGGTTCGCTGTACGGCCGTTCCAAATCCATTCCCGCCAAGCAGAAGGTCTCCAAGACGAATCGCATTCTGCCCGCGCCAGACCAGCCTGGCGCTGGAGTCAATATTCCGCACAAGAAGATGTTCTTCCAGTGGAATCTCCCGTACATCTGAATTGCTGTAATCCACAATTCGGGCACAGCCTTCCGATATAAGCTGCGAGGTCTTGTTCTGGTGTTTTTCTCCGGCAAACAGATTAGCCATGCCTTTGTATAAATGAACTTGGGTATTGCCGGCATTCTCACTGAGAACCCCGAATTCCGTCCCCAAATCCACGACTTTGGAATTATGGGTAGTAACCGAGAAACCATACCCCCTTTCAGATACCCGGGCAAACAGTTTGCCATAGCTCAGAGTCACCTCTGAACCGGAAACAAACTCAAATTCGCTCGGGGCTTCCAGCAGGACTTCCACCTGATCATCGGTAATGAGTTTCACGATACCGTGGGTCAGACGAATGGGCCCGGAGTGAGAACTGACTCGAGTCCCGGATTGAACTGGCAGGCCAGACGACCATTGGGCATCAATAGAGTCCCAGACCGTCGCAACCGCATACGGCTTCGGAGGGGCCAGGTAGACCCAGACAATCATCAAAAATAAAGCCGCACTGGAGATCAGGGCCGTCAATATGGCGGTCTTATTGAGAGTTCGAACCGTTCGAGTCGGCATAACTTTCTGCACACGCAGAGGTTCCGATTTTTCTTTTACAGGCACCGCTTTCTCAACTGCAGGGGCGTTCTTTTCTTCCTCAGATAACAGATTCCAAACCTGGTCATCCAAACAGGAATCACCATCCTGCTCTGCGGGTAACGCAGCCAGAAGCGCCAGTGCGCTGTAATCCCCCATAAATTCACAGTAGTATTGCTTTGCTTCAGGACCAGAGTTAATCCAGGCCCTCAATGTCGACAATCCATCGTCACTGATATCGTTATCCAGCAGTCGCAGCAGCAGTTCATTAATGTCAACCAGTTCCTGCGGCATTACATTTGCCCCCACTCATAGAGTGTGCGATTGATGCAATCATGAAGTACACTATAAATCCGTGACATCTTTTTGTAGATTGCATCCGCAGAATATCTGGATACTTGAGATAGTTTTTTTACCGCAATCCCCTGGTCAAACCGCAGATGAATCAAGTGCTGGTTTTGGACCGACATCTTCTGGATGCAATCCCGCAATGCTTTGAGCCGCTTATCGGCATTTTCAGATTCCGCCTCTGCATATTTAGATATATCATCATAAAATTCATCGTCAAATAAAGGCCTGGACCCTCGCTTGGATTTAAGCAAATCCAGAGCTTTATTTCTGGCAATTCCAATCGCCCAGGCTGCAAAACTTCCCTCCTGGTTGAAGTGGTCGAATTGTTCCCAGAGAATGCTGGCCGTTTCCTGCAGCAGGTCATCAGCATCACTATGATTATGGACAAACATCAAAAGGTATGCGTAAATCCGCTTCTGAGCGGCATTATAAAGCCGAAAGAATTGCTCACTTTTTAGCTCTTTTCGGTTCACTTCAAAATCACCTCGTCAGACTTTGAAATTTCTGTGCATTCTATCATAGTCAGGCCAAATTTTAAACTACTTTCATTGAGGAAACCCGTACACCAGCCGCATTCTTAATTATGATATTTCCATACAAGTCTCTATAAATGATTACGATTAAAGGCACTTATAACCCCGTTCATCCAGGTTGGCCATGCCCATATAATACATCCACCTATATATTAGACGTAAAACAAAAAACTGACATAAATAATGGAAAAAATAAAATTTGTATATGCAAATGGATATCGATAGGAAAAACACACACCTTACCCCACCCAAGTTGCCCATGTTATCTTTAAGTTGATTCAATTTAAGGTTATTATCTTTCTGGCTGCAACAAAAAAGGCCGGGAGAATAAACTCCCGGCCTGTAGAGCATAATCCAGATACAAATTTACCTCAAATCAACACATCCCGGATCGTACGGCCTGGAGCAATCAAGCCAGTCTGCTGCCATCATGCTCAAGTCTGTGATATCCACATCGCAATCCTGATCAAAGTCGGCCCAGAGATAATCCCAGGCACCGCATTCATTTTCGAGGATTGTAACATCTACGGTTACCGGGGCAAGTGCATCATATTCCTTGCCGTTGGTGGCCGTAAGATTCAGAACAGTCGCATGAGGGTCATTTTCCAGGGTACTGTCATCCACAGCCGTAACAGACACCACTTGTGGAGTTTTCCAGTTGGTTTCATCAAAGACCAGCGAGGCCGGATCTGCACCAGCCTGAGCCGGAGCAGACTGATCCGCAACGGCAACCGTTACCGCGGCCTGCGGTTTAATCTTCAGGCGGGCCGTAAAGGTATCTGCCGCCCCGCCTTCTTTGACTGCGACCCCGTTCTGGGTATCCACAAACACTCCCGGCGTTTCAAAGATCGTAATCAGGGCATCCGAGGTAATAAACAGTCCATTCCAGTTGGGATCTGCACTGGAGACCTGCCCTGCCAAAGTCAATTGCTGATCTGATTCAGGAATCACATCCACAACCGCTGTAATCTGAATCGGCTGCGGCTGAGCATACTGAGCGGCCGGAATAACAAAAGTATAAGGCGCTGCCTCGGGAGCATTCTCTATCCGGACATCATTCGGTTCCGAATTCGGGTCTGCGCCGGGTGCTGCAATCGCGTTCAGGGTCACTTCGATATCCGCTATCGGTGCAGGAATATCCTGCGTGATGAATTGCAGCTGCACTTCGCCGCTTTCACCTTCACTTTCCGTCAGATACAGATTGCCGCCGATACTTCCTCTGGCTTTCTTCAGAGAGAAATAATCATATTCGACAAAACCAAGGGTAATGTCATAGGTACACTGATACAGCCCGACCTGCAGCGTCGGCACATTCATGTCTTCACGAACCAGCGGATTTTCCGGACTGGCGGATGGGAAAGCCTGCCAGGTAATGCCATCCATGCTGTAATAGCAATAGAAGTTGGCACCCTTGCGCACCATCTTCAGATAACGTCCGCCGGCCCAGCCAGATCCCATATTGTCGGTTTCCGTACGTGCTCCATTGTCATTATACCACAAAATGTTTCCGACACTCCAGATGGGGAAATACGAAGCCTGGATGTTGTCCTCGCCTGCTCCTCCGGCAGCGACATCACCCAGCCGGACCATAATCCCGCCGGCATTATGAAATACGCCATCCTGATTGGCAATGCTGTTGGCATATTCAGACACATAGGTTTCCACCTCGAAATCGCCGGTGACATTGACAAACAGGAATGGTCCGCTGTTGTTGTTGCCATCCCAGGCACCGTTTGCCGAGGCCAGACGCAGCACCCCGCTGGTCGTCAGCGATGCGGTTGCATCGGTGGTGTTGCCTGCGGTATCCAGCAGGCCGCTCCACAGCGAGTTGCTTGTGCCGGTGGCCAGATAATCCCGAGCACAATCGAAATCATCACGATACGCCCCATCCTTGAGTCCGGGCATGGGACAATCCGCGTTGTCATTGTCAACCACAGAGATGCCAAGACCATTGATGGGAATCAGTGTCTTGCCGAGATAATCCGCATCTCCGGCGGTAATGACCGCCTTAACTCGGACTGTATGAAGGCTTTCGATCACGGTATCATCCTCAGCCTCAACAGGGATGTTGATGGGGACATTGT
Organism: uncultured Pirellulales bacterium; assembly: GCA_964550565.1. Taxonomy (GTDB): domain Bacteria; phylum Planctomycetota; class Phycisphaerae; order Sedimentisphaerales; family Anaerohalosphaeraceae; genus Anaeroglomus. The sequence goes on along the minus strand of CAZKAI010000020.1, from coordinate 29,819 downwards.
AGGACGCGGCAGGAACCGTCACCACATAAGGCTGACCAATCTCTGAAGTGCCCAGCTTGACATCCACCCGGCTGCTGACAAGACTCAGGGTGACCTCCAGGTCCGTCTTCGGCCCCTGATTGGTCAATGGATTGGCATTCATCTGCAGCGTCATATTGACCGGCGCACCGCCTTCACGAACCGATAATCCCTGCGGCCCGAGAGTGCCGGCCTCAAACAGACCCGAAATCGCCTGGATTTGCTGTTTTGTCAGCGCTGTGTCGTGCACCTGGATGGATGCAATCGAACCGCCGAACGGATGTGTTCCCCACAAGTCCGGCATGGCCCGGGCAATACGCATATAATTGCCCGTATTGGTAGTCAGCGCCCGAGCCGCCACGGTATCATCGAGGGCGTTGACATAAAGTCTGACATTGGTTCCATCATAGGTTGCCGCCAGATGCACCCACTGATTCGTCACGGGCGCATTGGTATAAAACACGTCGTTCCAGAAGGTCAAAGCGCGAGTGCCGAAATTGAAGTGCGCTGTTCCGCCGCCGCGATCACCCCACTGAAACATGGAGTCTTCGCTGGTCGCCGTGGGGGCATACGCCCAGATCAGCACCGACCAGGGTTTGTTACCGCTCAGCTCCGCCGGAGCTGGAATATCCGATTGCATCCAGGCACCGCCGGAGAAGCTCACGGCTTTGCGCCCGGCTACTATTGCCACGACCGCATTCGGGTCATCGACACCTTCTCTGTCAGCACCCAGAAAGACACCGCCGGCTGTTCCGGTATTTGTCCAGCTTTCAAGCTGTCCTTCCGGCAGGTCCGCAGCATTCAAATCAATCAGAACCGCTCCGGATGTGACACCTGCCCCAAACAGCGCCAACAGCAAATATATACATATCACTGTCTTTTTCATAATTTAATTCTCCCGTAATTAGGTTCATCACTCATCTTGCATACCGATTCACGCTGCCGGACCGGTTAACGCATATCTATGCACCCGTCGGCATTTGGAAACGTGCACTGCATCCATTGCAGGGCCAGCTGCGCCATATCACCCAGATTGACCACGCAATCCTGATTGGCATCATATCGGGAATACCCCCAGGCGCCGCATTCGTTTTCCGCAATCGTCGCCACGATGTCAAACGCCGTAACCCCTTGATAGGCCGGGTCACTGCTGCTGGCGGAAAAACTCAGCGTACCGGTATGCGGATCGTTCTCCAGAACTGCATCGTCAACGCCCTTAACAGTTGCAGATTGAGCGGTATTCCAGTTTTCTGAAGTGAAGATAAGCGGAGAAGTAACCGTTGTTTGACCGTCTGTTGAGATCGTAACAGTCACATCTGCAATCGGCTGTCTGCTCAACACGATGCTGATGCTGTCGCTGATTAAACCGTCTTCATCAACAACCACGCCATTGCCTTCATCGATCAGTAATCCCGCTTCATTGTCGATGACATTAATGAGGATTGAACCCCCCGGATGGTTCGCATAATTGGAATCCGTACTGAACACCTGAGCCGTTATCTTGACATTTTGAGGGCCTTCCTGCAAATCATCATCAAGAGCCCCAAGGGTAAACGTCTTCTGTGTTGTTCCGGCGGGGAACGTCAGCGTCACAGGGCTTTGCAATCCGTTGATGAGCAGATCATTCGGGTCCCCCGCGGTAACCTCTGTCAACACCACATCCACCGGTGCCGTCGGAGCCGGTCCGAGCAAATCAACGGTGATCGTAACTGCAGTCCCTCCTTCACTGACCTTTTTGGTCCCGGAAAACGCGGTGACTTGTTCAATCAGAGTAAAATACTCATAGTCAACATCCTGCTCCGCCCAGCCTCCAAAGTTCTGAATCAGACCCACCTGCAGCACTGCAACGTCCATATCCGGACGCACTCTCGGATTGGCAGACGGCAGTGCTTCCCAGGTCACACCGTCAGAACTGCGTGACCAATAGAAATCGGCGCCTCGACGTTCCACTCTCAAATACGACGGGATCACACCGGCATTATAGCCGGAATTATCGTATTCCGGGCGTGCGCCGTTATCGGTAGGCCAGAAAATGGTGCCGACATTCCAGAACTCCACGGGCCAGTAAGCAAGGATCATATTGTCTTCACCCGCACCCCCGGCTGCCACGTCCGCCAGGCGAACCATAAGTCCGGCACAGGCAAAGTGCTCCGCACCCGCTTTGGTTTCAGCAATAAAGTCTCCGGTCACCTCTTTATAGAGGAATGGACCACCGGCACCCGTGCCGCCCCAATCACCAACTCCGGTCATACGAAGCTTATCGGCTGCCGTGGTCGACGCGTTAAAAATCGTCGCGTTTCCAACATTCATGATTCCACTCCAGCCTGTTCCGGCGACTCCGCTTGTCAGGTAATCATGGGCGACATTAAATGGGTCGACCAGATCAGCCATTGCCGTTGAACAGATAACGAAACAAAACAATAGCGCTAAAGATATTATTTTCTTCATCATCAGTACTCCTTGAAAAAATGTTAATACATGAACATCGCCCTCACAGGGCACGCCTTGCTTTGAACTGCAGTCTTTGACATCTCCTCTAACCTCCCATTCGAAGTACTATCATACACCTCTCCTTTCAACATATACTTCCGGGTTTTTTCAATCAGGCTTATTCACTTTCCTGCGATACTCTTGCGTTCATTTCCCGTCGCCGGTTCATCTATCACGCCAGAAAAACCGACCGGTCCAGGCACATCCTGCTGCTCGACACGAATAATAGTCTTATCGCGGCCGAATCCGCGCGTATCCTCTGCCGTATAGTCAACAAGAATCTGCCGACCATCGCTGTGAATCAGGCCGGAATTCACCATCTCCTGAATATGCTCTTTTTTGTTGCCTTCTAAAATAAGAATCCCATCGGTGATGGCAAGCGTTCCCTTTTTAGCAATACGGATATCGAACGCGCGCACCTGTCCGCCATGGAGCCGGACAACGCCCACACTCTCGGCAGCGGCTACTTCCAGAATGCCATAAATCGTCATTTCCCCGCCGTTGACGGCCAGTGTGCCATGACTGTCGCCAAAGGTGCCGGCGCCTTCATTGCATCCCACCCGTACCGCACCAAACACCTCCACACGCCCCCCGTTAATCTCCATCAGCCCTTTGCATTTATCACCGATGAACAGCATGGTCAGGTCTCTGCCCTTCAGGACCAGTTCGCCGTCCGACATCAGCCATCGTCCTTCGGCATCGTCACTGAGACCCATGCGTCCGACCCATAGCTGTTCGAGCTGAACCTGGCCGCCATCCATTTGTATCGTAAACGGATAGCTGCTCAGCAGGCCCACATCCCCGCGACGGGCCATAATTTTATTGCCCCCCGCAGCCCTGGCATCCACCACAGCAATTTTGGGCGAATCGGCTGCCCGGAATTCCGAGACCAGCTCCCCACCGCGTACCAGCCCATTGTTCCAGAACGCAGGATTGTTCCAGTATCCCACGGCTTCCGGACACAGCCATTGCACACGAATTTCGCCGTTATTATGATACTGGGCAGGCTCAGTCCACGATATCATTCCGCCTGGAGCGATGGTGCCTTTTTGCCCCATCGTCAGCTTCTGGGCGGATTTATAGATCAGCGGATTGGTACTGTCTCGCAGTTCTACAATCCCCTTGAAGACTTCAACTTCGGTTTTACCCGCGGTATCAACAGCAACTGAAAAATCGGTCCCAAAATCCACGATGGAACCCGACGGCGTACGAACCGTAAATCCCGTCGCCGCCGGCGGCACCGCCGCACGCAGTCTGCCCTGTTTCAAAAACAGCCGATCCACCTGCTCAAGCTCAATTACTCCGGGCGCAGACAGATTCACTTCCGTTCCATCATACATGGCAAATTTCAATGTCCCCTCGGTGACGGCCAAAGTCCCCTCAAAAAGAATCGACTGGCTTTTGGAGGTCTTGGCCTGCTGCCATCGGGCACCAGAAGCATCGAGCACCCTCGCCACCGGATTGGGAATCACACGCGGCGGCAGGAAGTAGATGGTTGCAATAAACAGAATCGTCGCCGCCAGCGCCGTCAGGGCGGTATAGAATGAGTATTTGTTGAACCGATAAGGCGTATCCTGAACCGTCAGCTTCGGCAGACATACCGGCTCCGCTGTTGGTGCTTCCACAGCAGCCGCCGGCGCCAGAGATTCATACTGCCCCAGCTCGGATAAAAAGTTCTCCAAATCAAGGTCAGACTGGCCGGACTTATCCAGATACCTCGCATTTTTCATCGCCAAATAGACTTTCAGGTACCGGAAATACAGACTGCGAACCTCCTGGCTTTCCTTAATCAAACGATTCAGCATCTCAAACTCAGCCTGCTCAATCGTTCCATCAAAGAAACGCAGCATCAAATACAGCATTTCGCCGCTGGGTTCCTGATTCATACCCTATCCTCCGACGAAACCGACCGTTCAATGCACCGCATCAGCAAACCGTGGATTTTTGCAATCTGATAATAAACCGTCCGCGCCGTTTTATTGAACCGCTGCGACAGTTCATTGATACTGACCCCCGAAAAATACCGCAGCCGGACGAGTTGGTAGTCACTGGCCTTGAGCTTCTTCATACAATCATGCAGCTTGCTAAGATAGGCATTGGAATCCCGCAGTTCATGCCTGGCATCACGCGAAAGAATATCAAGAACTTCATCATCAAAATGAAATTTCTCACGGTGATTCCGACGAAATTCCCGGACTTTGTAATAAGCAATCGCCCCACCCCATGAAATAAAATCAGTCCCCGGCTTGAACTCCCCAAATTTCTCCCACATCGTAGCCGTCGTCTCCTGCAAAACATCGTCGGCATCGGCGCAATTACCAACCAGACTCATAATATAAGCGTAAATCTGGCTCTGGTTTGCCGTCAACAACCGAACAAACTCAGCCATCCCTTCTTGCGGTATGTTCCCAGCCGGGTTGTGCTGTTTGTTTGAAGTCATAGTATATATAATGATAACATAGGCCGGTAAAATGAAAAAAAAATTAAATATTTTCTATCTATCGCATAAAATCGCAGGAAATACCGCATTTCCAGACACACTAATACTTTTTGGATTTGACTATTCCTCTGTTAATTCCGATATTTTTTTTCATGTTTTTGCCTCTCCTGCTCATTATCTTATAAACTGAGTAAATTAATTCTGGAAACGGATACAGGAGTAAGGTTATGGAAAGAGCCAGATGCCTCGCTGTGGGGATGTTTTTATTGCTTGCAGTCTGCACAACTGTTCAGGGCGCAGTTGGCCTTGACAATCCGAGTTTCGAAAGTCTCGCCCTTGGAGTAGTGTCTGACGGGACCGATGTCGATGCCTGGAAAAGCTGGAACGGCAACTTTACCGTCGTCAATACCATCGCCCGCACCGGAGCGAAATCTGTCAAAATCGGAGCCAATACCACCGCTTACTCCAATTTCCGCCAGTCTGATATGCCCGCCGGGAGCCCGGCCTCTATTGAAAACGCATGGTGGACCTGCGGCTTCTGGGTGTACTACGACAGTTCTGAATCCGGGAATAATTCGGCAACCGACAAATTTGGTCTTGAATTCCTTGCCACCAACAACTGGAATATTCACCTGAAATCGCATCGCACAACCATCACTCCGGCCATGCTGACCAACAAAGCCTGGACCTATGTTGAAGCAAATGTGTATGTCGGAAGCGCCGACCTGAGTGCCTACACCCCCGGCACGTCCGATTACATCAACCGCGTGACCAACCGTGTCGTCATTCAGGCCGCCCAAAACTCCCCCGGCGAAACCGGAATTTTCTACATCGACGACGCCGTCTTATACCGCAGTTCCCATGCATTTAACACCAGCCCGGCCAATGGTGCCAAAGTCCCGCCCCGTGACCCGCTGCGTCTGTCCTGGAACAATCCCGCCCCAGCCAATGTAAACGACCCGATCATCGTCGATGTTTATCTGAGCACCTCGCCATCCGAAGCCAGTTGGACCCAAAACGACCGCATTGTCACGCAGCAGCCGGCCTCGCAGGTCAATGTATCCATCGCACCCAGTACCACCTATTACTGGAAGATTGTCGCTTACAACACCTCCACCCCCACGACCCCTGTGGCCCAGAGTTCGGTATTAACTTTTTTCGTCGATCCAGCCGGACAGCCCTCCGTCTGGACAAAGCCGGACGTGACAGTCGATGTCTGGACTCGTCTGGTGGACAACTCCTCGACGCCCAAAGGACAAACAACTCAAATCCTCGGCAAATGGAATACCCCGGGCAGCCTCGACGGATGGACCACCACCGGATTAACAAACATCGTTGTTGCCGATTACTATTTGACAGCAACCGCCTCGCAAAACGCACCGTTTATCCAATTGACCGGCATCGAAAACGGCCCGGACCTGGATTTTGGCTACTTCGATTATATCCAGTTCCAGATGAAATTGCCCGCATCCGTCCAGAATGATATCATTATCTTTTACGGCACTTCCTCCCAGTCCGGTATTGACCCCGGCTCAAACATGAATCTGGTTATCCCTGCCGAAAAAATCCCGCAGGACGGTCAGTGGCATATCTATCGCCTTGACCTGGGCCTTGCTGTCAGGTGGCGGGATCGCCTGACGGATATCCGCATCATGCCTTTCGGCAATGCCGGCATCGGCCAGACTTTTTCCATTGATTATTTTGAGGTCGGGGACCTGCCCGGCGATGTCCTCCTGCTCAATACCGATCTGAATATCTACAGCGGCGAAACCCTGGCCAACTGCAGCTCCATGGAATCCAAGCATGCCGCCTTCTGGTGGTCACCCCAGAGTTATCAGCGATACAGCGGATTCAATCCCGAAGTGATGGGCAGACGCGCCCTGCGCATGATTGAGGAAAGCTATCAGGTCTATTGCAAAAAACTCCATTATCAGGAACCGTTTGAAAGCTTTGACACCTGGCGCCGCAACGGCAATCGGTACAAAATTAACCACATCACCTGGTACGACGGCTTCTGGTGCGGCGGATGGAACGGCTTCATGCATATCGGCATCAACGGTTCCGGCCTGCTCGATGAAGGATGGGGCAATCCCACCCCGCACGAATTCGGTCACTATGTTCAGGGCCACCAGCCCGGATTTCTGACCGGCGGTCATTGGGAATCTCACGCCAATTTCCTGCGGAACAGTCGAAACCTGCATTATGCCGAACTGTTCGGCGATTTATCCGGCATGATGACCGACCGCATGTTCGACTTCAGCAATTTCCGACAGGACCACGGCTCCCTGATTTACAACGACTTCCGCATCCATCACGCCCTCCAGAATTTCGGTGTCGAACTGGGGCTTCCCGATGTCGTCGCCGACCTGTGGATTGCAGCGCCCAAAGAACAGACCGTCTATACCAAAATCGCCTCTGTTCTGCCTGCCGGAACTCAGCTTGGCGATATTGTCGCCAATGGTTTGCGGCACTGGCCGTTCCTTGACTTTGCCGAAAAATCAACATTCAAGACCATGTTCTGGGGCGGCACCACAAAGCAGGCCCTTTTCAAATACAAAATGGGATCGCATTTGATTCCCTGCCAGGACAAACCCGGCTGGTATCGCGTCCCCTTTGAACGCGCCCCCGAACGATTCGCTTATATGATGCATGAATTAGTCCCAGTCGGCAATGAAATCACTGTGACCTTACAGGGCTTTGACCTGTTCGGAACCACCGAAGGCTGGCGATGGTCGCTGGCCACTGCGGATGACAACTGGGATAATGTCACTTACAGCCTTCTGTTTGCTCCAGGCTCTGGCTCAATCACCATGCAGCCCGGCCAGACCAAACTGTTTTTGATTGTCACCGCCGCCCCGTCCGACAGCAGCCTGAACCTGGCCTACACCGACAACGACTACCCCGTTGACAAACACCCCGACCGTCTGCGTTACGCCTATGAAGTCACCATGACCGGCGCGGTCCCCGCCGTCGCCCAGCGTCAGCTTAATCTTACAACAACCAGCGGCCATGCTCACTCCAACGGCGGCGGCTGGGTCGCCAATACCGCGACCGTCAGCACCTCCGCTTATGTCGGCCCCAATGCCCGCGTCCTCGGCTCAGCCAAAATCTATAACGACGCTCGCGTCGAAGATTACGCCGTCGTAATGGACTCCGCCACCGTACAAAATAACGCCGTTGTCTCCGGACACGCCCTCGTGATGGGCAGTGCCCTCATCCGGGATTACGCCCGCATCCGGGACCGCGCCATTGTTCAGAGTTCCACCGTCCGCGGCAGTGCGATTGTCGAAGACTATGCCAATGTATCCGGCTCTGCCGCCGTCCGCGATACGGCCATCGTGCAGGGCTGCAGCACCATCTCGGGCGGCACTCTCTCCGGCACCGGGATTGCCGGCTACGACTATTCCGGCGGCACGCTGTCCGACGGTGTCCATTTCAGCCATGTCCCCTGGGGCGACTGGTATTCGCCCTTCTGGTGGAACACCCTGCGAAAACCCCGCGGCCTGATTGCTTCCTATCGTATCCAGGAATCCGCCGGCCAGGTCTGCTGGGATGAATTCGGCGCCCAGCACGCCCTGCTTCGCGGACGCCCCATGCGCCTCAATGACCGCACCGTCAACAGCACCGTCCTCAGGCTCAACGGCATCGACCAGTACCTGGTCCTCGACAGAAGTCTCTGCGATGCCATGCAGGGCACATTCTCCATCCGTATCTATCCGTATGATAATATCGACAGGCCCATTCTCTTTATGGGAGCCTCAGAAAATCAGTCCCTCCGGCTGGACCTCAACAGCTCCGGCCAGGCACAATTCCGCATCTCCAACGGCTCCACTACCGCCGTTCTGACATCTGTTGCCCCGATTCCAACCAACACCTGGACCTCGCTGGCCGTCACAATCAGCGGCAGCCAGTGCACGCTCTACATCAACGGTATTCAGGACGCCCTGACCGCATCAGCACTGATTCCCAAATCCGTCCTGGGCCCCAACGACTATCAGCAGCCCGAAGCCTTCTATATCGGACGGGACTGGGCCGGCCGGCACTTCTATGGCCGCATCGACGACACGCGGTTTTACAATGTCAGCCTGACTCAGGCCGAAATCGCCAATGAAAGCCGTCGCTGCGGTGACGTTATCGGCTCATTCTATCCAGATACCCAGACCGACTTCAACGGAACCTCCACAACCGCCGAATCCGGCGTCCGAAACGGCCTTAACCGCCGCCTTCAGGCGGATATCTACCCCCGCACCTCAGACGATGTGACTTTCTACGAACCCATCTTTGACTCCAACGATGAGCGTTCCAGCAGACACGGCACCGGCATCGGCATCGATAATGGGTATTTCAAGGTCTCGCTGGATAACGTCGGCTTCTGGAACACCGGCGTGCCCGTGACTCTTAACCAGTGGCAGACGATTGCCCTGGAAGTCAACGGCTCCACGGCTAAATTTTACGTCAATAACGTCCTGCGTGCCACGCGCTCCTATTCCGCCAACGCCGACTCCGTCGCCGCCAAGAATTACCGCATCGGCTTTGGCATGTCGGATAGCAGTGAATATTTCTATTTCGACGGCCTGCTCAAAAATATCCTGATTAAAGACCAGTCCGCCCCCATCACCGTCGACAATCCGCAACCAGACATCACACAGGACGGCACGATTGACAGGTCCGACCTGCTTGAACTGGCCCGCCACTGGCTGCAGACAGACTGCTCGGTCAATAACAACTGGTGCGATATGACCGACCTGAACCGAAACGGAAAGATAGATTTGAGCGATTTTGCCATCCTGTCGGATAACTGGTAATTTGTGTCCACAACAATCGTAATATGGATTGTGACGGCCGCTTGCACCAAGATTCTTTATAAACGCTACCACCCTATCCGCCCATCTCTGAGCTGACGGCCGGTTGTATGTCTATGACTGCCACTGCTTTTCTATTTCTTCCAGGGTTTTGCCTTTGGTTTCCGGCACCTTAAAATAGATAAAAAAGATGGAGGGAAGCAGCAGGATTGCATAGACCAAAAAGACTTTGGCCGGGCCGAGATGGTCTCTCAGATAGGGAAAAGACTGTGCGACCAATGCACAGCTTATCCATACCATAAACGTCCCGACAGACATCGCCCGTCCGCGAATCTTGGTGGGGAATATCTCCGCAACCACAATCCAGACCACCGGCCCGAACGAAAAGGCAAAACAGGCGACATGAAGACAAAACAGAACGGCCACCAGGGCTGCACTGACTTTTTCGTTTCCATAATACATACTCAGCACACCCAGTATCAGGCAGATTCCAATCGCCCCGGCCTGCAGCAGCGGCTTTCGTCCTAATTGGTCCACTTTCCAGATAGCAAACAGGGTAAATATAAAGTTCACCAGCCCAATTAATATCTGCGTCTCAAACGCCGACGATCCGGTAAATCCAGCCTGCTGAAAAATGGTCGTACCGTAATAAATAATGACATTGATGCCGGTAATCTGCGAAAAAAACGGCAGCAGAATACCTGCCAGCAGAGCCATGCGAAGTCCGGGCCTGAACAGATAAGACAGTCTGGCTTCTTCAGTCTGGAGTAATTCTGAAAGCTGGTCCAGCTCCCGCCGGGCCTCATGTTCTCCAAGCACCCTCGACAGGTATTCAAATGCATGGCCGTGCTCCCCCTGCTTGGCCAGCCACCGAGGGCTTTCCGGCACACAAAACAAAAGCAGCAAAAATGCGGTCGCCGGCAGGGATTCGGCCATAAACATGCCCCGCCAGGACTCCCTGACAAACATCCAGTCCATGCTCCCGCCGGATTCAGTGGCGCAGTTGGCCTGGGCATAGGCCGCAATCAACGCGTTGGAGCAGTATGCCAGCAAAACCCCCAAAACGATAGCCAGTTGATAGAGAGCCACCAGACGCCCTCGCAAGTGAGCCGGGGAATACTCCGAAATATACAAGGGTGACAGCATGGATGCGATGCCAACCCCCAATCCTCCCAGCAGCCTGGCATAAACCAGAATCGTAACATTCGGCGGAATGGCCGACCCAACCGCCGAAACCAGAAAAAACACCGCCGCCAGAATCAGTATCTTCTTGCGGCCGAACCGGTCGCTGAGCAGACCCGCAAAGCAAGCACCCATAATACAGCCCAGCAGCGCCGAGGACACCACCCAGCCTTCCATCATGCTGCTCAGATTGAATTGTGCTCGCAGGGAATCGACCGTGCCGGAAATGACCGCCGTATCAAAACCAAACAGCAGCCCTCCCAGGGCGGCAATGAAGCATAACACAGACAAATAAAAAAGACTCCCACCCTTACCTGAAGCAGGAACGACTTCATACAGGTTATGACTTGGCATTATTCAGCTCACTTGAAAATGGGTTAATAGTCTTCTGGGCTATTTCGGAACATTGTAACAGCACAAAGACTCCAGGGAAACGTATTTTGCGTCCAATTACTCTTATTTTGCGACATTTACCCTTGTTT
>CAZKAI010000020.1:0-18305 GCA_964550565.1 uncultured Pirellulales bacterium | reverse complement strand
AGGGAAACGTATTTTGCGTCCAATTACTCTTATTTTGCGACATTTACCCTTGTTTTGCGTAACCAGAGCCGCTATATAGGGATAGCCATGAGGTCTTTGATGAAACATAAATCAGATGCCAAACAAGTCCGACGAGGTTTTCTTGAAAAAAGTAGTATTACTAATTCCACAATCTCGCGAATACGAGCGAGGGCTTTTAAACGGCATTGCCCGATATTCACGCATTCACGGCCCCTGGGCCACCTACATGCGACTGCCGGATTATCAGGCCGGACATCCAAGCATCATGAACCATCTCAAGCAGCTCTGCCCGGATGGATTTATTGTCCGAGTCCCCTTCTTCGGCAAGATTGAGCAAATATTGTCGTTTAACAAACCGGTCATCGTCACCGATATAAAAAAACCGGTACCCAGCCTTCATTCCATTGAGCCAGACTGCAAGCTGCCGGCCCAGTTGGCAACCGACTACTTCTGGGCCAAAGGACATACCCGCTTTGGTTTTGTCGGATTTGCCAAATCCTACTGGTGCAAACAGCGGGGGTATTATCTGGAACAGGCCGTTGCGGCCAGGAATCAGTCTTTAAGCCAACACTACTGTACCCTGGAACAGGATTACCTGCTGGAAGCAGAGCAGAAGAAATTGATTCGATGGCTGGCCGGATTGCCCAAACCCATCGCCATCATGACCACCAATTGTGATATGGCGCGTCATGTCCTAGAGGCCTGCCGGATTGCCTGTATTTCGGTCCCGGAAGAGGTGTCCGTGCTGGGGATCGACAATGACCCTTTGATTTGCAGCCTGTCTATTCCCACTCTGTCCAGCATCGCCTATAATTTCGAGAAAACCGGCTACGAGGCTGCCCATATCCTGGACCAGTTGATGGCAGGAACCAGGCTGCCTGTCCAGAAAATCATGATGCAGCCGACCCATATCATCACCCGCGAATCCACGGACCGGAGTTTTATTGATGACAGCGACATCTCGAAGGCATTAACCTTTATTCGAGAGCACAGCAAAATGATTGTCCAGGTGGATGATGTGGCAAATGCCGTGGGTGTGTCGCGCCGGCTGCTGGAACGAAAATTTCACACTCTGCTGGATCGTTCCATTTATTCCGAAATCATCCGCGTCCGCATGAACCGGGCCGCTCAGATGCTCTCTGAAACCACGCTGCCGATCAACAAGATCGCCGCTGAATTTGGCTATTCGGAGGAACGCTATTTTACACGATGTTTTAAATCGGTGATGAAAACGTCTCCTTCAAGCTATCGAAAACGCTTTGTCAATACTGCCTGAGCAGTCAATCATACAGATGCATCAACTTGTTTCTTTAGTTCTTACGGTCTTAAAATAGACTGTTTACACCTCTTAATATCCGTTTTATGATTTACCGATATTCGCGAAAATATTCAAGGATTAATCGCAAAGGATTGTCGCAAAATGAGACTAATCAGACGCAAAATACGATTGGCTGTCATAATTTGTTTGTTAATATCATGATGATTTGGTGAAATACAGTATCCAGTGAACAGGGAACATGGTTTTCAGTGCGAGGTAATCCAGATGAAACAGCCTTCTTTTCAGAACACAGTACGATTCTTCCTGACTGCTGCAGTGTGTCTTGCGGCATCCTCCGCTTCCGCAAAAACGACGTTATGGCAGATTGGAACCGTCGATCAGAACTATGCGGAGTTTGCCGTTGCCGCAAAGCATCAGGACTTCCCCAGGACCTTTCCCAGGGGCGTCGACTTCACCGTCGGAACGGATTCGCCCGGATCGGATTGGCCGTATATCCATCCCTCCATGACAGATGCATGGGCCGGCGGAGTACAGCATCCCTACACAATCCGATTTGAATGCGACCCCCAAAAGTATGCACTTTATCAATTGGATATCCATCTGGTCGCCTCCCATAATCATGTGCCTCCCGTAATAACTCTGGACATCAATGGTCAGAAATGGCAGTACCAGACCGTCGCCGGACCTGGCGACAGGATGCTTGATAATCCCACCGGCGGCAATAGCCAGACGTACACAACCTACCTCAAGTCTGATTTGCTGCGATCCGAGGGTAATGTCATCACCATCACCACCACCGGCTCATGGATGCTCTATGATGCCGTGGTTTTTACGGGCATAGAGTCCCTGCCGCCGCTGCGCGATTTTGAGATTATCCCGCAGTCCTGCTGGTACAACGACACCGACGGCGTCAGCCGAAAACTCCGCCTGGATTTCGGAGATTGCCTGCTGACCACCCAGGCTCAGGTGGAAATTACCACCTCGCAGGGCGTATTTAAACGCACAGTGAATACCGATGGCCAGGCCGTCAGTTATGTCGATGTCCTGGCGCCAACGGATGATTCAAAATCTGAAAATGTGACCGTGCTCTTTAAGGCCGGGCAGAACAGCATCACGAAAAAAGCTCCCATCGAGCCGGAGCGAAAATGGGAAATTTATCTGGTCCATCAGACCCATCTGGATATCGGTTATACCCATACCCAGCCGGATGTGATGAATGTACAGGTGGATCATATTTACAAGGCGCTGGATTATATTGACCAGTCGAAAAACCGGCCCGAAACAGAAACATTCAAATGGCATCCGGAAGGCATGTGGGCGGTCGAGGAGTTTCTCAATCACAGGGCCTCGGATGCGGATAAAAATCGTTTCATTCAGGCCACACGCAACAAGACCATGCACATGGATGCGATGTATGCCCAGGCCATGACCGGCATTTATTCCGAAGAGGAATTGATCGAATTAATGGGTGCTGCTAAACGTTACCAACAGCAATACGGCGTCAATATAACATCCGCAATGCAGACGGATGTGCCGGGATATTCGTGGGGCCTGGCGACCGCCTTCGGACTGTGGGGCGTCAAGTACCTGAATGTGGGCCCGAATGTCGGACATCGTGTCGGCCACACCTTCGAATGGGGCGATAAGCCGTTTTACTGGGTCTCGCCCTGCGGCCAGCACAAGATTTTATTCTGGATGGCGTCAACCGCCTATAGCTGGTTTCACGGCTGCCCGGTCGGCCACTGCATCACCAGCGACGAAGGCAAAATCCTGAAATATCTCAACGAGTTAAAATCCCGGAACTACCCCTATGACATGGTCAATATTCGGTATAATATTGGGGCGGACAACGGCCCGCCGAATCCGGCCCTGTCCGAGTGTGTGCACCAGTGGAATACCAAATACGCTTACCCCAAACTGATTATCACCGCCAACAGTGAGATGATGGAGGAATTCGAGCGGCGGTATGGAAACCAAATCCCCGTCCGCAAAAAAGACTTCACCCCCTACTGGGAAGACGGCTGTGCGTCCACGTCCGCCGATACGGTATTAAATCGCAGTGCCGCCGAAATAATCGTGCAGACCCAGACACTCTGGTCCATGCTGAATGCCGGGGCATTCCCCCACGAGGCATTTGATCAGGCATGGCAGAAAATCATCATGTACGATGAGCACACCTGGGGCGCCCATAACAGCATCAGCGAGCCAGACAGTGCCTTTGCCGTCCAGCAGGCCGAGTACAAAAAACAATTCGCCGTGGATGCCGCCGCAATGACAGACCAGTTATTCACACAGAGCATCACCGGGATTCAAAAAGCCAGGACCAACACCATCGATGTATTCAATACTCTGAACTGGCCGAGAACGGAACTGGTCCTTGTCAGTGCAGCCGAGTCTTCAGCCGGCGATGTGGTCAAGGACGACACCGGCTCCATCATCGCTTCTCAGCGGCTCAGCACGGGCGAACTGGCCTTTGTCGCCGCTAATGTTCCAGCCCTAGGAGCAAAACGCTACACCATTGCCCCCGGCAAATCCAATGCTTCCGGGAAAGCGGTAGTCTCTGATAACAGTATCAGCAATGGCATCATTAGCGCCCAGTGGAATGCAGAAAATGGGGCAATCACCTCCCTGATCCGTACCGGCATCACCGGCAATCTGGTCGATTCCACAATCGGCGAAGGCATCAATGATTACCTGTATATCCTCGGACGCAAGGCGGCCGAAGGACATCAGCGTATCAGCAAACCCGTTAAAGTCACCGTCATTGACAAAGGCCCTCTGGTTGCCGCGGTCAGAATCACCAGCAGCGCTCCGGGGTGCAAATCCCTGGACCGAGAGATTCGTCTGGTGGATGGCAGCGATCAGCTCTTCATCACCAACACCGTCGATAAGCTCAAAGTCCGCGACCCGGAAAGCGTATCGTTCGGATTCCCGTTCCATGTGCCCGATGGCCTGATGAAAATCAACCTGCAATGGGGCGTCATGCAGCCGGAGGCCGACCAGATCGAAGGCGCCAACAAAGACTTCTTCTGCACCCGCCGCTGGGTTGATGTCTCCAACAAGACTTATGGTGTAACATGGTCAAGTCTCGATGCTCCGATGGTATTGTTCAATCCGATCGCCTTTTCAACGGGAGGATGGGACAAAGAGTCTTATCGAACATCCATCGAGCCGGGACAGGCATTTCATTCCTGGGTGATGAACAATCACTGGGAGACCAATTACAAGGCCGATCAGGAAGGCAAAGTAACCTTCCGCTATGCCCTGAAACCACACACCGGCGGCTATGATTCCGTCAAAGCCGAACAGTTTGGCCGCGCCCTCCATCAGCCGATGTTGGCCGTTTCGGTAAATCCATCCCAGCCGACAATCGTCCCCCTGCTGCAAATCCAGGGCGACGGCATCGTGGTCAGCACCATTGAACCCAGTCGGGACGGCTCCGCCCTGATGGTCAGATTATATAATTCTGATGCAGAGCATACCGTTCCAGTCACTGTAAAATGGCCCGGCGGTGGTTCCGGCTCTTCCATCTGGCTCAGCAGCCCGTTTGAAGATAAAAATTCGCAGGTCAACAAACCAATCTCGATGGTTCCCTTCGAAGTGGTGACTCTGCGATTACAGAAAAATACGACCCAAAATGATAAATCCATCTAACATGAAAACTATTGAAGACACTGTATTAAATGAAAAACCAGTGATGAACCATCGCCATCGGATCAAAACGATTATTTCCGGCCAGTCCGCAGATCGCTGCGGATTCTGGTTGGGAAACCCCCACAAAGACACCTGGCCGCTGCTCCATCGTTACTTCGGCTCAACCACCGAAGAACAACTCCGCCGCAAGCTTAATGACGATATGCGTTGGATTTGTCCGCAATTTTATGAAAACAGCTATCAGGACCCACGAGGTATCGAATTATTCGACGCTGGCCTGGATCGCGAAAAACACGCAAGGCCCCCACTGGCAGATTGCACCGAGGTCGCCCAGGTCAATGATTTCCCCTGGCCAGACCCGAAATACATGAACTTTGACGCCTGCCTGAATGATTTAAAAGAGGCCGGCGATGTGTATCGCATGAGCGGCTTCTGGACATGCTTTTACCACAACATGATGGACCTGTTGGGCATGGAAGAGTACATGGTTAAAATGTACACACATCCCGAGGTGGTTGAAGCGATCACAGACCGCGTATGCCAGTTTTACTATGAAGCCAATGAACGTTTCTTTACGGCCTCAAAAGGACTGGTGGACGCCTTTTTCTTCGGCAACGACTTCGGCACACAATTGAGTTTGATTTGCAGCCCGGACCATTTTCGCCGCTTTATCATGCCCTGGTTCAAACAATTTACCATGCAGGGCCGACGGCATGGATTGCAGGTCATTCTGCATTCCTGCGGCTCGGTCTTTGAAGTCATCGAAGACCTGATTGAAGCCGGCGTCGATTGCCTGCACCCCCTCCAGGCCAGGGCCGCCAATATGGACGCCCGCACTCTGGCCGAACATTTCAAAGGCCGCATCACTTTTTTAGGCGGCATCGATACCCAGGACCTGCTGACCAATGGAACACCCCAACAGGTGCGGGAAGAGGTGCGCAGGATCAAAGCATTGCTGGGACCCAACCTGATTATCAGCCCCAGCCACGAAGCCATTTTACCCAATGTGCCGCCCCAGAATGTCGAAACCATGGCACTTGAGGCAATCTGCCCCTGAATCGAATACGAATCCGACACGATGTGTTTCATTTAAAGCTGACATGTTTCAATGTCAGCTTTTTTTTCGGGCCGTCAGCAGCAGTACAACGGTGCCTGCCGCAACAATCGGCAACACCCACACCGCAGCGCTGGTTTTGGTCAGTTCCGGCAGCGTGACCTTGCCGTAGTTGGCAATCTTCTCCAGCGGCAAAACGATGGATGGATAAATCAGGATATACACCAGCGCCCCCGCAAACATGCCGGCAACAGTAATCAAGGCATCAATCCGTCCTGCCGCCGCACAGACCAGCCCCGTACCCGGGCAATAGCCGGTCATCCCGAAACCAATCCCCAGCAGTGCCCCGCCCAGCAGAATCGTGACCATCGTGGCCGGTTTGATGCTCAGATGAGCATGGCCGGCCAGTTGCAGAATCCACGTGCCCAGCATCCCCACCAGCACAAAGACCGCAATCGTCCGCATGGCATGAAAGTCCTTCAGACGAAGTGTACCGATAATTTTATCCGGATCGGCAAGCCCCGCGACAAACAGCGACGCACCGAACAGAATCCCGATGACAAAACCGGTGATATTTGGATTTTCAAACATGATTGCCTCCCTGGCTTATTCGATATCGGGTGTTTTTGGAAAAACGATTCGGGCCGTCAGCATCCCGAAGGCAAACAGGGTAATCGTGAACGGCACCGCCGACAGACTGAGTTGTGCCCAGCCGCTGGCGAACTGCCCGCTCGTGCAGCCATGAGCCAGACGCGCCCCCAGCAGGATAAGGATGCCGGCAATGAACCCCGCAGCAAACCGACCGGCAATGGAACCGCCCCGATTCACCTTCCACCAGACGGGAATCGCCTGCAGTTTCCAGCGGCGATAGCCAACTGCCGCAGCCAGCCCCCCGACCACCATACCCGCATCCAGCCAGAAACCATAACCGAGCGCGCGATTCTTGGGCTGACTGATAAGAGGATGATTCTGTGTGTACTCAGGGGCAACCTGATTCAGGGCCTTGGCATCGAGAATGACAAACTGTGTTGAAACCCCCAGCGGGTCGGCCACCCAGACGGCCAGAATCTGTACCAGACCAAGCATGATTCCCGCCACCCACCACGGAACGATCGCTTTTGCGACTTTCTGTCCAGCCATAAAACACCTCCAAATCTTAGTGGTATTCTTGCTGGACTATTATGACGTCTCCGCACATTCAGGCAATACATTTTTAAGAAATCTGCTGATCCGGCCTGAAATATTCCGGCCCGGCAAGGCTAAGTACAGCAGCTTCAATTACTTGCTTCTTTTGATCGCGAAAAAATCACACGTGTTGGATAGATAACTGCACTTGACAAAAAACAAAAGTCTGTCTAAATAGTCCCAATCTGGTTTATTAAGGAATCCAATATGAAAGCGTTGCTGCCGATTGTGTTGCTGACGATATCAAATGTATTTATGACCATGGCCTGGTATGGGCACCTGAAATTCAAGAATAAGGCCCTGTGGCTGGTCATTCTGGTCAGTTGGCTGATTGCCTTTGTCGAGTACTGCTTCCAGGTACCCGCCAACCGCATCGGCCACAGCTTTTACTCCGCCGCCCAGCTCAAAACCATCCAGGAGATCATCACCCTCGTGGTATTTGCCGTATTTTCCGTGCTGTATCTCAAAGAAAAGATTCTGTGGAATCATATCGTGGGTTTCGGCCTGATTGTGCTGGCGGTCTTCTTCATCTCCATGAAAACGGAATAATACGAACAGTGGTGCGGCATTTCAGGACAGCCCCTCTCCGGTAGCAAATAAAAAAGGCCGGCGCTGCGAACAGCCCGGCCTTGAAATGCAGTACAAAAACAGGTTATGCTTTCACATAGTTGGTTCCATACGGGGCACGCTGGGGACGCGACAGCATCGCATTGGCCTCGGCGTCGTCAAGAAACTGCTCTTTGACCGGATCCCAGCGGAGTTTGCGTTTGAGCTTCATGGCAATATGGCTCAGCAGACACGCACTGCACGACCGGTGTGCGATTTCAGCATTGGTAATCGGCTGCCTGCGCGACTGGATGCTCTCCAGCCAGTTCAGGTGCTGGTCGGTACTGAGCACCAGTTGCACCTTGTCCTTGCTGGCATCCCCTTCCAGCAGTTTCTTGTCGCTGACCAGAACCGGCGCCTGATTGGGGTCGCCGGACACGGGGTCACTGGCGGTGGCACGACCGCTGCCCCGGGCGACAAAAATCCAGCCTTCATCGCCTTCAAACCGCACGCCGCAGGGAAACTTGCTGCTGATATGCATGGTCACGCCGTTGGCATATTTGGTATGCACATCAAAATCACCATGAACATCCCACAGACCCGAGGCCGGAAATACCGCGGTGCCTTCCAGTTCGACAGGACCCGTGTATTCGGTATCCATGCCCCAGTGAGCCGTGTCAATGTGATGTGAACCCCAGCCGGTAATCATGCCGGCGCCAAACTGCTCACAGCGCAGCCAGCCCGGACGCGAATAGTCTTTTTGCGGATGGACACGCTTTTCGGTGTAATAAACCATCGGCGTACAGCCCAGCCACATATCATAATTCAGATTGGCCGGCACGGGCATTTCCGGTTCCACGCCGCAGCCCGGGTCGGTCATCAAGCCTACCTGGACATGCTTAAGCCTGCCAATCCGGCCGTTGCGGACCATCTGGCAGACGTTCTTGAAGTGCGGCCAGGGATTGCGAGAACGCTGCTGGCTGCCGATCTGGAAAATCACACCGCACCGTTTGATGGTATCCGCCATCTGCCGACCTTCGGTAATCGTCAGCGAAGTGGGCTTTTGCATGTAAATGTCTTTGCCCGCCAGCGCCGCTTCCATCGCAGGCTGAGCGTGCCAGTGGTCAGGGGTCGAAATGATCACCGCATCGATGCTCTTGTCGGCTATAATCTCGTGGTAATCGCCATAGGTCTTTACATTGATGTAATTGTCCTGGTTGTACTTTTTGTTGTAGTAGTTCTCAATCCACGTCTTGCCGTCGGCCAGACGTTTGGAATCCAGGTCCGCCACGGCCACAACCCGGCACATCTCCTGCTTGATGGTGTCCGGAAGGTCATGATCCCGGGCAATCCGGCCAAATCCAATCTGGGCAATATTGATCTTGCCGTTCGGAGCGTCCTTACCCAGAACAACCGACGGCACGATGGTTGGAAATCCAAGGATCCCGGTCGCCGCAGCGGCCGCACTTTTCAAAAACTCTCTGCGTTTCATAATGCCTTCCGTTTCTTAAATAGTCAAACTCGTTTTATTCAACGCCCGAACATACTAGGGTCTGTAACGATAGGCCCACCCTTTAACCATGAAACCGATATCTTCAGTCTGTCCCGCGGGCGGATATTCTATATTATACGTATCCACATTCTGTGTAATCAGCTTATTCACACGTTCCTTGGTAAAAGAATCCTGCCATTTACGCGATTCGGAATGTCCATCACAATAGCCCATGACACTCGCATCGCCGTGATTCACCGCCATCGGATCCCACCATCCCCACCGCTGAATGTCGCCGGTCCACTCCGGCGCGCCGAATGAAAACCATCCGCTCATGTTCCAGTTGCGGGTCTGGGCCACCTCGACAAAATTATACCGCTGCGATGGAGCTGTGATTTCAGAATACTTGACAATCTGCTGTTTATAACGCGTCGAGCTGGAATCCGTGGCTGCATACAGACAGGTGGGAACGGAATAGGACAAAAAGACCGGCGTTCCATCATATTTGCTCCGGCGAATATTGTCGCCGGGACAATGATAAGCCTTCGGATCTTTGATATACTCATGAAGACGCCCTCTTTCAATCCCCCGGATTTCGTCAGCGTCAGTCACAGGCGGACTGGGCTGCGTAATGCTCAGGGCCGTACCGCTGGCATCGCGAGGCGTCCCCGTCCAGCCCACATAATGACCGGTGGGTTCCCTGCCTTCCATCTGTGCACTCATAATCCGGCCGTCGCAGTCCTCCTTGTACATATACCAGGCCAGCGACAGATTCTTCGTGTTCACCATGCAGACAACCAGAGATCCTTTACGTTTGGCCAGGTGCAGTGCCGGCACCACAATCGCCAGCAGCAAAGCAATAATTGCAATCACCACCAGCAGTTCGATTAATGTAAACGCCTTTTTCATACCATACCCTTTCTTTCATATTTTATCTGCCTGAGAAACCCTGTGAAACTCAGACATCAATGTTTCAGTCAGCTATTGAGCCGTCGTTGCGGCAGTCGTCTGTTTCTGCATCGCCCAGCGAATCCCGCCGGTCAGGTGCTTGATAAAGTTCTCGTCCTGATAGTGTTTGGGATCATGCCCCATCGCCGTGTACCACTGACGCCCGCCGTCAAATTCCTGATACCAGCACAGCGGGAAGTAATTACCGAATACTTCGCCGGGATACTCTTTCTTCTTGTCATCTTTAACGGTCGTCAAATCCGCCGCCAGCAGGATATGAATGGAAGGATTGAGCTGATTCAGATAATAGCATTCATCTTCCCACTTCCATACGTCGGGCAGAAATTCCGTCGAAGGATGCTTATGATCAATCACTTTAATATCAAATTTCTGGAACGCCGGATGACGCACGAACTTGCCGCCCAGGTTGGCCCAGAACCACGGCCATTGCCGCTCCGACCCGCAAACCGAATGAATCCCGACAAATGCCCCGCCGCCCTGAATGTAGCTCTTGAAGACCTGCTTCTGCTCTTCGGTATCAAACGTCTCATTGTTGGTGTTGGAGAAAACCAGGACATCAAACGTCTTGATTTTATCCGCCGTAAACACGTCCGCCTTATCGGTGACTTCATACGTCCACTGGTTCTGCTCGCAGATTTTCTTGAGACATTCCACACTGGCCGGGATATTGTCGTGGACATACCCCTTGCCGTTCTTGGTGTAAATCAGAACATGCCCCTTGGCCATGGCGGCAGCCCCGGCCAGCAAGACAAACAGCAAGCCCAAAACTGTTATGGTGCGGCTGCAGCGGTCAAAACAGCACGGGGCGGCTGTGTGAAGTTTTTCCATAATACCTCCGACATTTCAGAACTCATTTTTCCATCATACACGATCATGCGATAACGCAGCACATATTCATTGCCGGGATGAATCTCCCAGCCGGTAAGACGAATCGGACAGAATTCAAAAAACAAATTGCCGTTGCCCTGTGAATCAAGCGGCCAGACCCGCATCGGTTCAGGGTGCTCACGGTTGCTGATGTGGCTCAAAAAAACAATCCCCGAACGCCCCTGGTCAATCTGGCCATTGACATCACACCACCGGGCACGGGTACCATCGGCATCCTTACGGGTTTTACCCTCGGAGGTCAGAACCGAACAGTTGTCACGAATCCATTTCTCCGTGGCCCGAAAACCAATGCCCCCGCCATAGCGATAGTCAGGCAGCTCAATGGTGGTCGTCAGGGCATTATGGAGAATGCTGGTGAAATCCACAATCCAGACAGGACGGTCTTCAATCCGGCAGGCAAACGCCCGGACATCCCAGACTTCATTCATCGCCACTTTTTCGGTCGGCTTGGCCGTAAAATCAACATGCTCCTGACGCACCTTGAATCCGCCAAATACCGGGCCGCTGGTCGTCGAGACAATCCCGGCAAAACGCACCGTTCCCTTTCCATCACCAATATTCCAGAAATCCACTTCCCGTCCTTCGACATGGCTCTTAGTCCACGGATTCCAGATCCCGTAATGATGATAATGGTCGTTCGGCTGAATCTGCGTCAGACGGTTGCCCTCCGGAGACCAGAGCGGATGAATAAATCCGCTTTTGGCAAACCGCGGCGACACACCTTCCGGAGCGGGACAAATTGCATGGTAATATTGCAGAATCTTCTGCTCACCGGCCTGCAGGGTGATCGTCTTATCATCCACCACGGCCGCAAGCGGAGCATCGTGTTTCCTGGAATCAGAAAAAGTCAGCTCAAATGTCGCCTTTTGCCCTGCTTGAATCACACCATCCGGGATAAACCACAACCGACTCACCCGACCGGTCTCAAGCTGGCAAACAACGGGTATTTTCTTTTGACCATCAATGCGGACCATCACCGGCTGACTGGCAGTTTCTGGATAGGAAACCCCCTCCAGGTCAACTGAAAGCGGCACACCCTGAACATCCGTGTCAACTGGCCCAATCACCACCTGATACGAACCAATAGCCCAACACAGAGACATCGACATCATGGCCCATATTATCAGACAAATCCTTTTCATGTTCATTTAACGTCGGCTCCTGACAGAACATTAACTTTTTTGCATTCAACTGCTCGCAAAAAAGCATTAATATTTTCAGAACTGACACCATCCGGCATGCCTCCACCGGCAGATAATAAAATACGGGTTTTGTCGGATACTGAACAAATCGCATCCCCAACCTGCCGGAACACATCCTCCGCCGAACCCAGCGCCAGCGTGTCGCGCGGCGGCAGATTCCCAACTAAAACGACCTGATTATGCGTCCATTCCTTCATTTCTGTCAGTGTATGCAAAAAGCTGAAGTTGAACATATTAACGCCCAAATCAGGCAAATGCGGCGAGCAAACCCGGCCATCCGCATCATTATGAAAGAACTTCACCGCGGCGGGAAAAGCGTTAAATACCTGCAGTAGATAGGGTTTAGCGAAATCAAGAAAATCCGGCTCTCCGCAGAAACCCACAATATCATCCAGGACCAAAATACCGTCAATCGAATCGAAAGAAGCCTTCTGCACCTGCAGCCATCGACATAAATACTCCGTAATCATCGACAGCAGCTTGTGAATTTTCTCGGGCTCAGTCCGAAGACCAATCAAAAATTCCGTTGTCCCCATCAGAAACGACGCAACATTCAGCGGCCCGCGCGCCACCGCAAAACGAATCGCATGACCCTCGGCTTCAATTGCTTTTCGATAGCGGGCAAGACGTTTCAGCACAAACGGTGCCAGACCCTCTTTTTTCGGGTCCGGACAATTCAAACGGTCAATATCATCCATGCTGTAAATGATTTTGTCGGCAAAAGGCAGCTCATTTTCATGCCAGGTGCATTTGGCTCCAAATGCCGAGGGCTCCGTACACATCCCGTATTCCGACCAGAAACCCGGCAAAAACAGGACTTCAGGAAACTCACGGACCGCCTTTAAATTCGCCTCATACCACAGAGTATCGGAGGTAAAATAATCCAGTGTGCTAATCCCTGCCCACCCGGGAATCCAGGGGCTGTCAATAATGAATCCAACTGGAGTGCTCGCAAGCTGTTTACCCTGAATTAAATCCAGTAAAAGCTGCCATTGCTTATTTGTCATGGATCTCCATCCTAAATTCGTATATTAATCTAAATTATATTATAATCTACTAATTACTTGAATTAAATGCACAATCATCTTATATTATTGTACAATCGTGACCTATGCTGCGTTATGTAAAAACAAAAAGCCAAAGAACAGACTGCCAGCTCCTGGCCATCCAGGAACAAGGACAGACTTTCTACCCCAGCCTGCACCACACCGCCATTCATCAGGACGCCCCGGTTGGAGACCGAAAGACATTTTGTGAACACGTCCATGACCTGTATCATCTGGTCCTGTACACCCGCCATCAGGGCGGCTATTCCAGATGTGGTAAAATAATTTCCACAATTCCAGGAACACTCGTTCTCGTCTGGCCCGGCCAGCCGCATGATTTTGTCACCTGCCGCAAAACCGCTGTATATTCAGAAATCACCTTTGCTTATGAATCACAATCAGGAACATCGTTAGGTATCCCTTTTGATCAATTGCTGTCATTGTACTCAGGATTGACTGTATCGCTGGGCGACCATCTGCAGCTTTCCGAAGACAAAACCAACCACCTCAACTCCCTGCTGATTCAACTCACCGATTTCGCCAACAGTCCTTCGGATTACTCCTATTACCTGCGACAAAAAACTCTCGGGCGCATATTCGACTTTCTCATCGATTCCAGCCAGCAGCAAAAAACCGTATCTGAGCCCCAGGACTACCGCATCCACAAGGCCAAATCCTATATCGAAAGCCACTACACCGAACCTTTGTCGATAGAAGCTCTCGCTAAATCCGCTGGCTTGTCCAAAGGCTATTTTTTTCGCCAGTTTAAACAAACGTTTCAAGTCTCGCCAACCATGTATCAGCAGCAGCTTCGCATGGAGGCCGCCAAAACCCTGCTCCGCTGCTCCCATTTACAGGGTAAAGAAATCGCTGCCCGATGCGGATATGAAAATCCCTTCTTTTTTTGTCGTGTATTTAAGAAGCACACAGGCCTGACTCCCCTGACTTTTCGAAAAAAGAGTGTCCAGCTCCCCATTTCACCCGGCCAACTGCTCCGATAAAAATTTTTATATTTTCACTATTTTTCGTGTTTTTTAATCCTTGACTTGTTGCCAGTCCAACAGTTAAAATAGGCAAAACAAAGAAACTGGGTCATATCGGTCATTATGGAGAGCCAAAGGATGGAAAAAATTAAAGATCTATTTACCACCGGTGAAGCCGCTGATATCTGCAAGGTCAGCCAGCAAACCATTATTCGCTGCTTTGACGCCGGCAAACTGGAAGGGTTTCGCGTCCCCGGCTCGAAGTTCCGTCGCATCCCGCGGGAAAGCCTGATTAAATTCATGAAAGAAAACAACATCCCGCTGGCCAACTTGTCTATTGCAGGCAAAAAGAAAGTGCTCATCGTCGATGATGATACGGAAATCGTTGAGCTGCTGGTGGATGTGCTGACACGAGACGGCCGATTCGAGGTGCGTACCGCTTCCAGCGGTTACGACGCGGGCCTGATGACGCAGCAGTTCCGGCCGGATGTTATCCTACTGGATTATATGCTGCCCGATGTCAACGGCAATATCGTCTGTCGGACCATCAAGAAGAATCCCGATTTCTCCAACACCCAGATTATTATCGTCAGCGGTGTCGTCAACCAGAGTGAAATCGATGAGCTGCTGCATTCGGGCGCGGCAGACTTTATCAAAAAGCCCTTTAACATCGCTGAACTGGTTGATAAGCTGGCCCGTTTATCGCAAGCGTAGTCCATGTCGGAATCGGTCGATAAAACATCCGTGGCGCGTCAGGTCGAGCTGATCATACGCCAATTGAATACTCTGTCCACTCTGCCGCAGGTCGCAGCGGGAATCCTGCCCTGTGTCCTCAAAGAGCCTTTCCAGACAGGAGAACTGGCACAGATTATCGAAGCCGACAGCGCCATGACCGCCAGTGTGCTGGCTCTGGCCGCACGGTTGGGGATTCTGGGTGCCGATGGCTCCAAACCCCTGGCCGAGGTCATCGACGAACTACCCTCCCCGGCTTTGCGAGATGCCGTCCTGTCGGTCAAAGTAGTCCAGGCCTTCGACTGCCCGACCGATGCCGACAGCACTCGTCCCCTGCCACGGCGCCAAATGGCGCTGCATGCCCTTGCGACAGCCTGCTGTGCATCGCTGATCGCCGAGCTGGCCCTCGATGAATCCGAACGCAAGCTGGCTTTCACCGCCGGCCTGCTCCATGATATCGGCAAGACCGCACTCGATGAGGTCATGCCCAAAAGCTTTGAGCAGCTTGTCCTGCAGGCCGCTCAGAAAAAACAAAATCTCACCACCGTCGAACAGGACAATCTCGGCCTGACTCACGCCCTGCTGGGCAAACGCCTGGCCGAAAAATGGCGTCTGCCCGAGCCGATTGTCCAGGCGATATGGCTGCATCACGCCGACCCCCGTATCTTGTCGGAAATGCCCTACGGCAGACTGGTCATGGTCACCCTGCTGGCCGACGAACTGGCCCGCAAATCCGGCATCGGCCAGTCCGGCAGCTATGACACCCCCGAACAGGATACCCTGCTGGCTAAGCTGCTTGGCTTAAACGCTCAGCAGATCAGCCAGATTCTGGCCCAGTTGCCCGAGCAGGTCGAACAAAAGAGCAAGCCGCTGGGCTTGAGCAATATGGACCGGGCACAAGACTATTACGAAATGATTCATCAGGCCGCAGCGCAACTCGCCCGTGACAACAGTTCAATGGCCCAGCAAAGCCGCCGCAGTTTCGACGCAGCCTTGTTTGCCGACCCTGTCCAGCAGTTTTTGAACACACTGTCCACAGGCAGCAGCCCCGACCAGATCGCCGGCCAATTTGCACTATGCCTGCAAAAGACCCTGCACACCGGCTCCGTGCTCATCCTGCTATGGCCCGAACAGCACACAGACCCGGCAGAGATTGCCATTGCCGATGCAGACGGTATCGGTGAGGCCGCTCTGCTTGCGATCCCCGACACAGTCAATCTGAAAATCAATCCCTTTGGTGAAGGATTCAAAATTATTCGCGCCGCCGAAGCTTTTGGATGGTGCATCGAACAGACCCGTCGGCTGGCCCCGGCACGAACCCTCGCGGCCCCGCTGCTGCTGTCGGGCAAGCCCGTCGCAGCGGCCCTGTTCGAAAGCGATACCGACCTGCCGATCGAAACCCTGCGGATGCTCTGTTCGATTGGGGCCTCCGCGATTTCAGCCAGCAAGGCTTTCCGCTCCCAGCGGGAACAGACCGAACGCCTGGTGGATTTGATGGACAAGCTTCGCACCGCGGACCGGGACCTGACCGAAGCTCGCTCCCTGTCGGCTGTGGCGGAAATGGCCGCCGGCGCCGCCCATGAACTGAACAATCCGCTGGCGGTGATTTCCGGCCGCGCCCAACTGCTGATGCAGTCGGAAAGCGACACAAACAAAAAGCAGATTCTTGAGCAGATTTTCCAGCGTACTCAGGACATCTCGGACATGATTACCGACCTGATGAGCTTTGCCCGCCCGCGTGAACCCTACAAGCACCTGGTCGCACCGGCGGCACTGGTGTCCGAAGCAATCGAAAAAACCGCTCGTCTTCATAACCTGCCGCAACTGGCGGTCACCCTGAAGGATATCGAACAATTACCCGATGTCTTCGTGGACAAAACCCAGGCCATCCAGGTATTAGGCCACATCCTGTCCAATGCCCTGGAGTCATACACCGGCCAGGACAGCGGCCCCCTCACGATTGAAGGGCACGTGCTCAACGAAAACAACCTCGTCGAAATCCGCATCATCGACTCCGGCTGCGGCATGGATGAGACGACCTTGCGGCAGGCCGCCAAACCGTTCTTTTCAGCCAAACCGGCAGGACGCAAACGCGGCATGGGGCTGGCACATGCCCAGCGGCTGCTGTCGCTGAACAACGCCTCCCTCCGCCTGGACAGCACCCCCGGCAAAGGCACCACCGTCACCGTCCGCCTGCCGCGCGTGTAGCCGAATCCCGCATTTTTCTTTTCATCGCGGCTTAAATCCATTACACTGCCGTCATGAATCCCAAAGCAATTATTATCGGTGCAACCTCCGGCATTGGCTGGGGACTGGCGGAACTGCTGGCTGACAACGGATACTATGTCGGCATCACAGGCCGACGGGTGGAACTGCTGGAAGAGCTTCGGGCCTCCCGGCCGGACTCCTTTCTGGCCGAATTTATGGATATCTCCAAGCCGGAACAAGCACGCAGCATATTCAACGCCATGGTGGAAAAAATGGGCGGGGTGGACCTGGTGATTGTCAATTCCGGCACCGGCAAACGCAATGAACAACTGGACTGGACTATCGATCAGACTATTATCGCCGTCAACGTCAGCGGCTGTGTCGCCATCGCCAACGCCGCCATGCATGTTTTTTTCAGGCAGGGTCACGGCCATTTAGTCGGCATCTCCTCCATCGCCGCATTACGGGGCAGCCGGTATGTCCCAACCTATCCGGCCTCCAAGGCATTTTTGTCAACCTACCTCGAAGGCCTCCGCCACAAAGTCCGCCACGAAAAACGGGACATTACCATCACCGACATCCAGCCCGGCTTCGTCGATACGGCCATGGCCCAGGGCGATTACGTCTTCTGGCGTGCCCCGGTAGATAAAGCCGCCCGGCAGATTTACCAGACCATCTGCAAAAAGAAAAAACACGCCTACATCACCCGCCGCTGGCGATTGATTGCCTGGATACAAAAGACCCTGCCGGATTTTCTATACCACAAAATATAGAATAAGGCGGTCAGGACCTCGGCTGGAATTCGCCGCACCAGTTGGCCTCAAAAACCTTGGGCCAGTGAATGTCGGTCTTGATGGAGCCAATCCCCTCAGCCCGCGGCACATAGAAACTGGAATTGGGGCCCGGCGCGTAGCGATGACAGTCTCCGGAACCCTGTGCGGTCTTTTCAAAGAAGAAACAATTCTGACATGACATACCCTCTTTCGGTGCGGTCATAGTGACCTCCTTTCGAAATGAGCCTATTTTTGAACAGTCTCCCTTTCATA
>CAZKAI010000019.1:0-47186 GCA_964550565.1 uncultured Pirellulales bacterium | reverse complement strand
CCATCGCCGAGAAGACATACCATGCCGAGGTCTGGCCGTTGTCTTCATCACCGCACAAGCCGTCCGGCGTCGGGGAATACAGCTTTTCCATGACCTCGCGAGCCCACTGCTGAGCCTTCCACGGCTGACCGGCATAGTTATATAGATAGACCATGTGCTGGATGGGCTGGTTGCCGTGAGCATACTGACCCATATCCATCACCGTCATTTCAACGATTTCGTGAATCGGGAAGCCATAGTAGGAACAGTCGTATTTGGGCGGTGTCGTAAAGACCGCATCCAGCTTCTCGGTGAACGGCTTGGCCCCGCCCATCAGGCTAATCAGACCATGCGGGTCATGGAAGACCGACCATGTATAATGCCAGGCGCATCCTTCGGTGAAATCACCGCCCCATTTTTCAGGTACAAAGGGTGTGGACCAGCTTCCGTCTTTTTTCTTGCCCCGCATGAAGTTGGTCGAGGCATCGAAGACATTTTTATAATACTGGGCACGTTTGTAAAACCGGTCGATTTCGTCCTGCGGACGATTCAGCGCCTTGGCCAGTTTCCAGATATTATAGTCGGCAAAGCAGTATTCCAGCGTCCGGGCAACATTCTCATTGACATCGACATCGCAGGGAACATAACCGAGCTTGTTGTAATGTTCCACCCCAAACCGCCCTACCGAGCGCAGCGGGCCGGCGTTTTCGGAGTTTTTCAGGATACCCTGATACAGGGTTTCAATATCGTAACCGCGAATGCCCTTCAAATAGGAATCAGCGATATTCACGGCCGAATTGGACCCGATCATGCAATCGCGGTGTCCGGGACTGGCCCACTCCGGCAGCCATCCGCTTTCCTTGTAGGTATTGGCAAGGCCTTCCATGATCTGGGCATTCAGTTCCGGATACATCAGCGTAAAGAACGGAAAGACCGCGCGGAAGGTATCCCAGAAGCCGTTGTCGGTGAACATATAACCCGGCAGGACTTCACCATTGTACGGGCTGTAATGAACGATTTTGCTGTCGGCATCGATTTCGAAGAATTTCCGCGGGAACAGCATCGCCCGGTAAAGGGCCGTGTAGAAGTTTTTGAACTGGTCGATCGTGCCGCCGCTGACATCAAAGCGACCCAACTGCTGATTCCATGCGTCTTTGGCCTTCTGGCAGGTCTGGTCAAAGGTATCTTTGGCCAGTTCACGCGTCAGATTCAGTTTGGCCTGTTCGGGGCTGATGAATGAAGAAGCCACCCGGACATGCACTTTCTGGCCCTTGGTGGTCTTGAACCGAACCACAGCACCTACGTGCTCGCCTTTGTCTTCGGTCTGCCCGGCCTGTACTTTCCAGTCATTCCAGGTCGATACCTCTTCAAAATCCGTATCAAACACGGCGATAAAATAGTTATGAAAGTTTTTCGGCACCCCGCCGCTATTGTTGCGACAGTAACCAATAATGGTCCGCTCGGCGGGCAGAACCTTGACGAATGAGCCTTTATTAAATGCATCCAGCAGGACATAGGACACATCGGACTCCGGGAAGGTAAAACGGAACTGGGCGGCACGTTCGGTCGGGGTGATTTCCACCGTCACATCGGGGTCGGCCAAATATACGCGGTAATAATGCGGGCGGGAGATTTCGGCCTTGTGCGAAAACCAGGAGGCGCGTTTTTCCTGATCCACTTCCAGCTTTCCCACCACCGGCATCAGCGAAAACGCGGCATAATCATTAATCCACGGGCTGGGCTGGTGAGTCTGCTTGAATCCGCAAATCTTGAAGGCATCATATTGATAACCCCATCCATCCCCCATCTTATTGGTCTGGGGCGTCCAGAAATTCATACCCCACGGAACCGCAACGGCCGGATAGGTATTGCCGGTTGAAAAATTAAAGACGGAATCGGTTCCAACCAGAGGGTTAACCAGTTCGGTGTAATCTCGTGCGGGAGCAGGTGCCGCACAGCCTACGGCTGAACATAACAGCCCCACACAAATAGTCCCCCACATCAGGCGTACAGGTAATTGCGAATTCATTTCGGATTCTCCTGGTTTCTATGATATTGCGATTGACGTTCTTCCGATATCCTTAAACAACACGCACAGAGAATTCTGGGCCATCCGGCATTGATCGCCATCATCCCTGTCGGCGCAACGTTTATCCTATTGACGCTCCATGGTGCTCGTAGTGTACCGTACCACTCAACAAACTTCAACTCGATATTTTATGGAGGATTGTCATCGTAAGCGTATTTAATATAACATCTTAGACCGTCTGAATTAGAACGTAACTATCGATTTGCAAATATGTTGCGGAATTTGTGGCAAGGCAGGCAAAATAGGCAACATCAAAGCCTGTTACAATTATCCAATAAATGATACAATATTAATCTGTATTTTTCAGGACGAGTAAAACCGTACAAAGAAAAAATTATTCGGGTTTCTTCCTGCAGAATTGAATCACAGTCTCAATGGTCATCCAGATCGCCATGACCAGGATCACAGCCCCCACACTGCCCAGCAGCCAGTTTTTCTGATGGACAAATCCAATTTCATTCAGGACCATCGCCCAGCAGGTAATACTCAGAATGATAATACAGGGCAATCCCGCGATCAGCCAGCTTGCGCCCCCTTTACGCCGGAGATACATTGTAATTACCAGCAGGGCCAGCGCCGCCATCAACTGATTGACTGTCCCAAACAGCGGCCACAGCCGCAAGGCCCCTGTGGCATTGGCCCCGAAACGTATATGTCCCCCGGAGGTATCCAGAAACGCCAGAATCGCCGCCGAAATGACCGCAATGACCGTCGCGGAATACCGCCCGGACAAGACGGGGATTTTGATGTCGTCGGCAATTTCCGCGACCACATAGCGCTGAATGCGGACAGCAGTATCGAGCGTTGTGCCCGCAAACGAACAGACAAAAACACCGAAAATCGCCAACCCAAGTCCCTGCGGAATCCCCAGCGTCTGCATCATATTGGCCGCCCCAACCGCCACCGGCTGGAGGTTGTCTTTCATGCTGCGTCCTTCCATCCAGCCCGTATAGAACTGATCCCACACCGCCCTTCCGGTCAGGCCTTCGTATCCCATCCCCAGGCCCGCCGCAATACAGATAATCACCAGCACCGCCAGCATCCCTTCCAGCAGCATGGACCCATACCCGATAAACAGGGCGTCCGGCTCACTGGCAAGCTGCTTGGGACTGGTCCCGCTGGCCACCAGCGAATGAAACCCGCTGATCGCCCCGCAGGCAATCGTGACAAACATCATCGGCATCAGTCCCGGCACATCCGGCGGGACTTGGTGGTGAATCGCCGGTGCACACAGCGTAAATGAATCGGAAAACAAGGTCGCCCCGATTACGCCGGCACCCAGCAGGCCCATCATGATAAATAACTGCCAGGCATTGATATAATCCCGCGGCTGCAGCAGAAACGTCACCGGCAGCGTCGAAACAATCGAGCAGTAAATCAGCAGCAGGATGGTCCACAATCCCGTTGAGGGCATCCCCCACGCCTCCGGCAATTGCGATATCCCCGGCCAGCGATGCTCCAGGTATGCCCCCAGACCAATCGTCAGATACATCCCCGCAACCGCCGCAATCGTACAGACTGCAACATTGGCATTTTTCTTATATACGCCCCACCCCAGCGCAATGGCAATCGGAATCTGCAGCCAGGTCGGAATTACACTGGCCGGATACAGCTTAAAGACAGTCGCAATGACAATCCCGAAAATGGCAATGATGATCAGCAGGGCAAAAAACACAATCAGGAAAAACAATAGCCGCACCCGCCGATTAATATAACGTGAAGCAATTTCGGAAATGCTTTTGCCTTCGTTGCGTAGCGATATGACCAGTGCCCCGAAATCGTGCACTGCCCCCATGAAAATACACCCCAGCGTCACCCACAGCAGCGCCGGCAGCCACCCCCAGATTAAGCCAATCGCCGGGCCGATAATCGGACCCGTTCCGGCAATCGACGTAAAATGATGCCCGAACAGCATGCCCTTGCGCGACGGCACATAATCGATGCCGTCCTCCAGTTCCCGACTCGGCACAGCGTTAGCAGCCTTCAAACCGAATATTCTGCGTGCCAGCCATCGCCCGTATGTATAATAAGCAGCCAGATATGCCACCCCGCAGACAAGCATCAAGACCAGTGCATCCATAGTCAGCAGAATCCCCAAAAATTATTCTACAAAACTCCGTCGTGTCCGCTCGCGGAACAGCAGCCGGATGGGCACTTCTTCCAGTCCCAGCAATTCGCCGAGGCGATTGACCGCATAGCGACGGAAATTTTCATCAAACAAATTAATCCGGTTAACGAACAGCAGAATCGACACCGGCCGCACCGACACCTGCGTACCATAATAAATCCGCGGCACACCCGCGCGTTTGGAGGACGTTTTTTCCTGACGCAGAATCTCGATGACCTTATTCAGCTTGCCGGTCGAAACCTTGACCGAGGACTGCTTAAATAATTCCGTCGCCAGGTCCAGAACTCCCCCGATATTCTTTCCATCTTTGGCCGTGGTAAAGGCAATCGGAGCGTGCGGCAGGTTCGGAATAACCTTGCTCATGTAGTCTGCATAATCATCCGTACAGGCAAACCCCTTGGCAAGATCCCATTTGTTGACCACCAGCACACAGGGCTTGTATTCTTCGGCAATCAGGTGGGCCAGTTTCTTATCCACCTGTCCCAGCGGCGTCGTCGCATCCATCATAAACAAGACCACATCCGCCCGCTTGACACTGCGTTCGGCCCGGGTGTAGCCATAGAATTCAATGCTGTTATCCATTTTGGCTTTTTTGCGGACGCCGGCCGTGTCAATCACAATAATCGTCCGTCCATCCTTTTCAAACCGCACATCCACCGCATCCCGCGTCGTACCCGGCACCTCGCTGGCAATTACCCGGTCCTCGCCGACAATGGAATTGACAAAGGTGCTCTTGCCGGCGTTGCGTTTGCCGACAATCGCAATCTTCATAATGGCATCTCTGGGTTTTTCTTTGGGCAGATGGTCCAGTTCTTTGCATATCCGCTCTAAAATCTCGGTCTTATTCAGGTTATGCGTTGTCGAAATGCAGACTGGGTCCCCAAAACCAAGCTGGGTAAATTCCGTCGCACCGCGGGCATGTTTGGGCGTGTCGCATTTATTAGCAACAAAGATCACCTTAAGATTATATTTCCGCAGCAGTTCCGCCGTCCGGATATCCAGCGGCACAAGCCCTTCCTGCACATCCACCACAAAAATGACCACCGCCGCCGCGGCCAGGGCCTGAAAAATCTGGTTCTCGACGTGTTCGCTCAGGGCATCGCTATCGACAATCCCGTAGCCGCCGGTATCGACCAGTTCAAAATACCGATCTTCGTAATCGACAATCGTCGAGACCCGGTCGCGCGTCACCCCTGCAATCGGGTCAACGATACTAATCATCTGCCCGACCAGAGAGTTAAAAAGGCTGCTTTTGCCGACATTGGGCCGGCCTACAATTGCTACGGTTGGTAATGCCATATCTATTCTTTCAAGAGTAATTATATCGTGATACAAGCCCTGTATTATATCAGAGCTTCGACCGGGAAAAAAGTCTTTCTGCAATCATAATTCTTGCCATAACCCACTAATTTCGAGTATTTTACAGCAACAATACAGAATTTGCCGAAATAACTACAGAATGACAGGAATGAAAACAGAACATAGATGGCGATAGAACAAACCAAAAAATGTCCGTTTTGCGGTGAGCGCATCAACGCCGAGGCAATTAAATGCCGCTTCTGCAAGGAGTTTCTGGAAGACGACAAAGGCCTTCCCGTCTCCAACCATGCCCGCCGGAAACTGCCGCCGCGTCCCGAGCAGCCGGAAGACGCCGAGACTAAAGGTCCAGACAAAATCATCGCGGTTCCCTCTTTGTGGGGGATGACAGGGACGCTATTGTCGGCAGCGATGTTTTTTGCGCTCGGCATGGTTCTTCTCGTCTGGCCATTGACCAGTCTGCTCAAGCAGATTCCCAACCTCTCTGACCAGACGCTCGAACGTACCGAACAAATGATTCGCCTGGCCGGCATGGGCATCATCTTTATCGTCGTCCTGTATGCTGCCTACAAAATCGCCCGCATCAAGAGCATCCGCTATGAGATCTCCGCCGACCGCATTGAGTGGGTTCGCGGCATCTTCAATCGCAAAATCGATAACCTCGACATGTTTCGCATCGTCGATATCAAATTGCATCGCTCGCTGCTGGATTGCATCCTCAATGTCGGCACGCTGACGCTGATGACCAAAGACCAGAGCACGCCGGAGTTTGTATTCGAAAAAATCGCAAATCCCAAAAGTGCCTACGATTTCATCAAAACCGCCGCCTTGAGTTCCGATCGCAAACAGGGCGTCATTCACGTGGATTAATTTATGCTGGACCTGTTACGCACCCGACGCAGTATTCGCAAATACAAATCCGCTCCCATTGCCCCTGAACAGATAGAACTGCTCAAAGAAGCCATCCTGCGAAGCCCCTCATCGCGCGGGCTGGACCCGTGGGAATTTATTTTCGTTCAGGATAAAGCCCTGCTGGAACAGTTATCCAGCGCCAAACAGCACGGCGCCGACTTCGTCAGGAACGCCGCCCTTGCGGTGGTCATTTGTGCAGACCCAGACGTCTGTGATGTCTGGATTGAGGATGGCTCCATCGCCTCGATCATCACCCATCTGACCGCTCACAGCCTGGGACTGGGAAGCTGCTGGGTGCAGATTCGCCTCCGTCAGACTGCCGACGGAACCGACAGCGAAGCACGCGTCCGCCAGGTTCTGGGCATTCCCGACTCCATCCGCGTCTTGTCCATGGTCGCCATCGGCCAGCCTGACCAGAAACTCCGCCCCGTCGCCAAAGACAAACTCAAATACAAAAAAATTCACACTGACCGCTGGTAATCACTGTGCTTGCAGCATCAGCCGTGCTGCGACCTGCTCTGCCGACACGATCTCCTGTACCGTCGCCAACTGACGTGTCTTGCCATTGCCGCCACTCCGGTAAATCTGATACGCTTCCTGCCGCTTGCCGTCGATGGTTTTGACGCACCCACATAATCCGATATCCGCCACGGCACTCTGGGCACAATGATTGGGACATCCCGATATCGCGATGGTCTTGCCCCGCCATTTTGGTCCGGTCAATTTTGTCGCCAGTTCCGCCGCCAGCTTCCGACAGGCCGTCAATCCATTGGTACAGGTGTCATTGCCCGGACAAGCAACAATGCACGGCAGATTCTCATAACAAGCCAGCTCGGCCGGCAAGGTAATCTGCTCGCGGCTGAACAGTTCAATCCCGTGTGTCAGGTTAATGCGAATCACAATCGCCTTATCCCTGCAAAACTCCGCCAGCCGTTCAGCTTCGTCGGCCGATATTTCGCCCGTGACAAATTGCAAAACCGTCCGGTATGAATACTGCCCTTTCAACCCGGCCAGCGTCAACT
Organism: uncultured Pirellulales bacterium; assembly: GCA_964550565.1. GTDB lineage: Bacteria > Planctomycetota > Phycisphaerae > Sedimentisphaerales > Anaerohalosphaeraceae > Anaeroglomus. The sequence continues at coordinate 39,739 of CAZKAI010000019.1, read as the reverse complement.
CCGGCACAGTAAATTTTTGACGCGCCGCCTCAAAGCGACGGCCAAGCTCTTCTCGAAACGCCTCATCCCCCAGCCGCTGACGCACATGCCGAAGACGTGCTTTGCGGCGATTTTCCCGGTCACCCAGAGCGGCGAACAAATCCATCGCTCCCGCCGCCAGCCACACCACCTCCTGTGTTGACAAAGCCGGATACAATTCGATTCCTGTCTCCGGCCGCGCCCCCAGCGAACCGGCTCCGATGGCCCGAAACGTTCCATCCGGATTACGAACAAATCCAAGGTCATTAATAAACGGACGGCAGCAGCCCTGCCCGCATCCGCAAAAGCTCAGCTTGAATTTCCGCGGCAAAGCAAACAGCGTCGGGCTGTTGAACAACGTTTCCCGCACCAATTTCGCAAGCGGCCAGATGTCCGCCCCACCCGGAACAAAGTCACATCCCGTCCCAATGGTAACATTCCGCACGCAGTCCCCGCAAGCCCCAAACGTGGCAATCCCTGCCAGGCTCAACTGCTGATACACCGCCCCAACATCCTGCCCGGCAATATCATGCAGCTCGATATCCTGCCGGGTCGTTAGATGCAAAGGTGTACCCGGCGAAAACCGACGGGCGATAGCCGCGATGGCTTTGAACTGATGCGGCTCGATACGGCCGCCGAACAGGGGAATCCGCTGCATCCATTGTCCTTCCTGACGCTGCGGATAGGTCCCCAGCAAACGCTGCGGTCCAGCCGTCCCGCCGCTCGTTGATGATACGTTATTGTGACTCACAGATAATACTCCGGTAAATAATGCTGCTGGGCCAGGTATTTGGCAACGTCTTTGGCCCCCTGGCTGGCGGGCAAATCAGCAGGCAGCCGCAAGTCCGCATCAATTTCCGCGTCGGTTTGCGCCCCGATGCTGACCACCAGGCAATCCCCCGGCGAATTAAGCGTCTTAATCAGCTTCAATTCGTATGTATCCAAATCGCTGACGGTGGTAATCAGTATCAGGCCCGCATCCGTAAACAAATGCGACACCTCACCCAGCCGCCGCAGAAACTCATCCCGCAGACCCGACCGGCTCAAATCGCTGTCAATACTCAGCAGACTGTTATTAATCCCCAGATAATACACCTGTCTCCCATCATTGAAAAGAGTTTCTTCCAGATGTCGGGCCAGATTTTCTCCGCTCTGGTCTGCAGGGCCGGTCACCACCACCAGCGTGGATTTCTGACCCAGTCGTGCCGCCCGAAGTGCCGGCGTAATCCGGCTCCGCCGCCAGTTGCGTTCCCGCTGGGCCACATGCTCGGCCACCAGCGTTTGAGACTCCCGCAGTCCCTCCAGAACAATTCCGCCGCCGCAAATTCGGTACTGGTCGATAATCACAAACCGTCCCGTCTGAGCAATCGCCGAAGACAAATCAAACGCCACCGGCTTAAGCGTCTCCAGTACGCATTCGGCCACATCATGCCGTTCGATATGACTGCGATTTTTCTCCGTCGTCAACTCCGACGCATCCAGTACCGTATGAATCCGCCGCAGCCAGACCGGCACCTTGGCCGTCCCCAGTTTGAGCAGATAACGTTTATTGAAAATCATCGGCTCACGCCCCAGCCAGAACAGGTTGACCCGCAGATGGGTTGCCACCTGTACCGTTTCCTGCCCCGCCCGGCACATCACCTCGCCCGGCTGGATATAAAGCTGACGATCGAGCGTAACGCCGGTACTGCGTCCCGCCTGAGCAGATTCGGCACGGGGTGTATTAAACGCCTCAATGCTGGCGATGCGTGCCTTTTTGCCCGACGGCAGGAAGACCACGTCATCGCCGATCTCGACACTGCCGGTCTCGATTCTTCCGGCCATAATGCGCCGGTCATCCCCCTGCTCGGTAAACTTATAGATATCCTGCACCGGAAAACGCAGCGGCTTATCCACCGCCGCCGGTTCTTTCTCAAAGCAATCTAAAGCTTCCAGCACCGTCGGCCCATCATACCAGTCGGTCTTGTCCAGCCGTCCGGCAATGTTGTGCCCATCCCGGGCACTGATGGGGATAAAAAATCGCGGCTCAACACCCGTTTGCCGCAGAAACGCCGAAAACTCATCCCGGATAGCCTCAAAGGTCTGGCGTGAATAATTCACCAAATCCAGCTTGTTGACGCAGACCGCCGCCTGACGAATGCCCAGCATCCCCAATAGATACCCATGCCGGCGCGAGTTTTCCTGGATGCCTTCTTTGGCGTCAATGACCAGCACCGCCGCTTCCGCACGGGCCGCCCCGCTGATCATGTTTTTGAGAAACTCCACATGCCCCGGCGCATCAATCAAAATGTATTCCCGCCGCAACGAACGGAAAAAGCACCGCGCTGAATCAATCGTAATCCCCTGAGCCTGCTCATCTTTCAGGGCATCCAGCAGAAAAGCATATTCAAACGGCCTGGCGTTTCGTTCGCAACGTGCCTTGACCTCTGCCAGCTTTCCTTGCGGCAGCGAGTCCGTATCGGCCAGCAGCCGCCCGACCAGTGTACTCTTGCCGTGGTCCACATGACCGATAATCACAATATTCATCTTTTCAAGCAAAGCCGTGTTCTTTGCCCGATTTAAACTTGATGCAATCGTTTTTGTCGCAGTCGCCATAATCTTACAACTCCAGAATAATCCGAATTCAACCTGATATTTTGACACAGTCTTGAATGGAACAGGCTATTACATATAGCCATCCCGCCGCAGCGTTTCCAGCCCGCCGCCGTCTTCGGCATCCTGCTGACGCCCCGACCGCTCGGCAACATTGGCAAACTTGCCGCTTTTGAGTTCCTCGATAATCTCGGCAACCGTCCGGGCCGAGGAAACCACCGGTCCCGTACAGGGCGCACAGCCCAGCGACCGGTACCGTGTGCCCTGTCCCTGGTCAAAATATAAATCGATAATCGGGATATTCTCACGTTCGATATATTCCCAGATATTCAGCTCCGTCCAGTCCAGCAGCGGGTGAATCCGCACATGCGTCCCGGGTGCAAAATCCGTATTGAACTGATTCCACAACTCCGGCGGCTGCTCGGCAATATCCCATTCGCTGTGCTTGTCGCGCGGAGAAAAATACCGTTCCTTGCTGCGGCTGCCTTCCTCATCGGCACGCGCCCCCACAATTACTCCGGTAAACGCTTCCGGCTGCGGCTGAATCTCGTATGCCCCGGTGCGATGATTCAATATCCATCGCGGCCATTCTCCGCTGAGAGTGTGCTTCAGGGCCTCACTTTTCAACGCCGCGCAGCACTGCAGCCGATTGCACCGCCCGCTCGGAAACGTCTGCCCCGCATTCAGCACCTCAGCATTTCTGCCGACCAGCATCGTCAGATTCCATTCCCGGGCAAACCGGTCCCGATAGGCAATCATCTCGGGAATCTTATAATGCGTATCAATATGCAGCAGCGGAATCGGAACATGTCCGAAAAACGCCTTTCGCGCCAGCCACAGCAGGACCGTGCTGTCCTTGCCGATCGACCACAGCATGACAAGCTGCTTGAACGACCGATACGCTTCCCGCAAAATATAAACACTCTGTGATTCTAATGCATCCAATTGACTCATATAGTGGTCTTTCTGTTTCGGTATTGTTTAATGGGTTGCGGTTGTCACCCAGTGCAATCCGCATTCTTTATGTTCCGGATCTTCCCACCACCACCGCCCCGAACGAATATCCTGTCCCGGCTCGACCGCTCGCGTACACGGCCCACAGCCGATGCTCGGATACCCCTTGTCATGCAGTGAATGATAGGGAACTTGATGCCGGCGGATATAATCCCAGACCTGCCGCTCGGACCACTCTGCTATCGGGCAAATCTTGAACAAACCGAATTGCTCATCCCACTGTACCAGCTCGATACCCTGACGCGTGACGGACTGTTCCTTTCGCAGCCCGCAAATCCATGCCGTATGTCCCGGCAGCACCCGGTGAAGTACCGACACCTTGCGCACCTGGCAGCATTGTTTGCGCTGTTCAATCCCATCGTAAAACAGATTCGGCCCAAACGTATTGACCATCGCTTCCACCTCACGGCGGTCAGGGCTGTACTGGTCAATCTGAATCCCGTAATGGGCCTTTGTCCGATTCATAATCTCAAACGTCTCTTCCGGCAGCCGACCTGTATCGATGGTAAAGATGCTAACCGAGGAGTCCGTTTTAACCGCCATATCCGTAAGAACCTGATCCTCAGCCCCGAAGCTGGTGGCAAACGTAATCCGGCCTTTGAACCGGGCCAGGACATCCGCAATAATCACCTCCGGCTTTTGCCCGTCAAATTGCCGCTTCAATTGCTCAAGCACCCCATCTGGATTAGTATCATAATTATTCATCTTTTTATTTCCTTATTTTCCCATTCGTCCGGTAGGATTTATAGGCAAAAAAAATACAACTTGTCAAATCACATAGTTCTCGATATACGATAACTTATATTTATTTTCCTGATCAACCATATCCTGAAAGGTCGTCTTAAACAAAACCTCATTGACCGCTTCCGACAAACGACCCCATAACAGTTCAAAGGCATAATCTCCCGGCACAGGCGACATCCCCGTCCTGTCGGAATTCAAGAGCGAGCTATCGGTTTTTCGCAAAAAATCAATCACTTCGCCCGCAGTCATCATATTGGCTGGCCGGGCCAGCAGGAATCCTCCCTGTTTGCCGCGAATCGTAATCACAAATCCACCCTGCTTCAACTCATTGAGAATCGTCTCAAGAAACCGCAGGGGTATCGATTGACTGTCTGCGATCTGACGAGCATTCACAGGCTCTTTCTGGCCCCGTAACGCAAGCTCAAACAAGGCCCGCAACGCATAAACACATTTTTTTGGTAATGTCATCATTTATATATCACTATTACTATGGTTTTTATGATATTTTAAATTTTCACCCAATGCAAGCACTTTTTTTAAGGGTTTTTTGCTTTATCTATAACTCTATTCAATAAAACATCTTACAAAATGAACAAAAACCTCCTTTTGTCAAAACAACAACTGGTCGATGCAATAATTATAACAATATCATGGTTCAGAAGACTGATGTGGATAAACGATGGAGACATTCATAAACGAATTTAAGGAAATGACGGCCAATACCGGGCTTTTAAGCTATCTGCCTCCCCTTTTGGCCGCCCTGGTGTATGGCGGGATTATTGGTATCGAACGAGAAATACACCAGAAACCAGCGGGTTTACGGACGAATATGCTGATATGCATGGGGGCTGCGGCATTCACACTCATCGCGAAAAATATCAGTATTAACCCGGATGCCGAAACCAGGGTGATTCAGGGGGTCGTAACCGGTGTTGGCTTCCTCGGAGCAGGAGTTTTAATCCATCAGCAGGGCAATGTGCAGGGGTTGACCACCGCCGCTACCATCTGGCTGGTTACAGCAGTCGGAATTGCTTGTGGCGCAAGGCTTTACGGATTAGCCGCCGCCACTGTCATTCTGGCTATTATCGTCCTGATGGGCCTGTATCCCGTCGAACAAAAATTGCGAAAAAACACTCATTTAAAAAATGATAAGACGAGTCAATAAAGAGATTTATGTGCATATTATAAAAATTTTCTTGAACCAAAATAGCAATATATCGTATGATATATCAGGAGCAATAAAACATTACCCTCCTCCTCCTAAAGCCAGGTTCTTTAACCTGGACCTGCAAAGCGGCGGTTGCCTCCTTACCGCCGCTTTCTTCTTTTATATCCCTATATTGATGTCAGTACAATTACTTACCAGATAAGATAAACAAAGCTATGTATTAGGTATATGTATACCTTTATATTGCCATTACAAAGTCGCCTATTTCCATCTACGCAAACAGCGCTTCGACAAATTCATCCGGATCGAATTCGGCGATATCTTCCGGCTTTTCGCCCAAGCCGACAAATTTGACCGGGATATCCAGCATATCTTTAATGGCAATCACAATACCCCCACGGGCGGTGCCGTCCAGCTTGGCTAAGAAAATGCCGCTGACATGGACCGTCTCGGAAAACATCTTGGCCTGAATAATCGCGTTCTGGCCGGTCGTGGCATCCAGTACCAAAAGCACCTCGTGCGGCGCGCCGGGGATTTGCTTGACCACAACACCACGAATCTTGCCCAGCTCATCCATCAGATGTTTTTGCGTATGAAGACGACCAGCAGTGTCCAGTATCAGATAATCCGCATTCCGATTTAATGCCGCCTGGCAGGCATCGTATGCCACCGCTGCCGGATCCGAACCCTGCTGATGCCGGACAATCTGCACACCGATTCGCTCGGCCCAGATACTAAGCTGCTCGACCGCCGCGGCCCTGAAGGTATCACAGGCTGCAACCACGACTTTCTTGTTATTGCGGCTCAGAATGTGCGCCAGTTTGGCAATACTGGTCGTTTTGCCCGAGCCATTGATCCCGGCAACAAGTATGACCGTCGGGCCGGATGCGGCCAGTTTGAGCTGACGGTCCTGGGCGGGCCAGTAGGTCTTCATCTGCTCCTTGAGAAACGGCACGATTTCCTCGGCACTTTTGACCTTGCCGGCCTTCCACGCCGTTCGGATGTCGCTAATCAGCCGTTCGGTCGTCTCGACCCCGATATCATCGCCAATCAGCGTCTGTTCAAGTTCATCCAGAAGCTGCTCATCAATTTTCCGACCAAAGGTCAAAACCGCCGACAGGCTCGAGCTGATCTTCTGCCGGGTCTTGCTCAGGTGTTCCTTGATATATTGTACTGTTTTTGAAAAAAAACCCATAATTACTCCCAATCTGACATCAATGGATAATGCTATTCATTGCGAAAACAGGGCTGCCAACGAGGGCTAAATTGCCTAAATTTTACTCCGGCAGTGTCGCAGAAATATGTGCTTTTTTCAAGCGAAAAGGAAATGCTGACAAGAAAAGAAAAAAGGAAGAACCCCCTTGCATTCTTCCCCTGCTCCCTGCCGCCAATCAAAAAGTAAGCAAGCCCAGCGGGTGTCCTCCAATCTGTGCTTATTGTACAGGATTGGGCAGGGGTATTTCTATTGTGGAAACTACGTATTTTTCACATTTTTATTCATTTTTTTGCACTTTTTTTCGCAAAAATCTGATATCGACCGATGTATTCGCCTTAATCTTCATAACGAACTGTTACGTTTTCGCGGTATGTTTTGTCCTTTTTGTTTATCTTATACATGACAATCCACATCCGGATTCCATATCCAATTGCCGAAAAACCCGCCAGGAAAAAAATCGCTGCAGCCAGAAAGGCAAACAAATCCCGTAAAACAAACACCAAAAGACCAAAACCAATCAGCAACAGCCCGCCGAAAATACTGCCCCGAATCAGCGTGCTGGAAATCTGATTACTCACCGGCCGGGAAAAGAAAAATCGAAACATAATATCGCTCCTGAAAAAAATCCAATTTAAATGCAAAAGTCAGAGATCTGAAGTATCTCTTCAAATCCCTGACTTTTGTACGTTTTTTCACAACAGTTTGTTTGGTTCGTTTTGTAACCGCAGCCTATTTCAGCACTTCGGCTATGGCATTACACAGCGGTTCCACGTTGGCCCTGGTCATCCCGGCCACATTCATGCGTCCGCCGCCAACGATATAGATGCCGTATTTTTCTTTGAGTGTCTTGACCTGGTCATCGCTGAGGCCGCTGAACGAAAACATTCCGTATTGAGTCGTCAGGAAGGAGAAGTCCTGCTTAACACCCTTGGCTTTCAAGGTCGATACGAACAGTTCTCGCATCTCTTTGATACGCTGGCGAATCTCGGCCACCTCGACTTCCCATTCCTTGCGAAGCTCGGGGCTGTTCATAATTGTGGTCACGACCGAACCGCCATGGCTCGGCGGATTGGAATAAATCACGCGAATCGTTATCTTCAGATGGCTAAAGGCTTTATCAACAGCATCCTGGGTTGCCGCAGTCAGTGTCACCGCACCCACGCGTTCATTATACAGACCGAAGTTCTTGGAAAACGAACTGCAGACAACCATCTCGGGCACCGCTGCCGCCAGAATCCGCACGCCTTCGGCATCTTCTTCCAGCCCGCGTCCCAGACCCTGATAGGCAAAGTCGATCAGCGGGAACAGGTCTTTTTCTTTGGCGACGGCGGCAATCTGCTTCCACTGCTCGGCAGTCGGGTCGATGCCGCTGGGGTTGTGGCAGCAGGCATGAAGGACAATAATATCGCCCGGGGTCATCGCCTTCAGCGAAGCCAGCATCCCGTCGAAATTCAGGCTGCGGGTCTGGGGGTTATAATAGGTATATTTGCCGACCGGAAAACCCGCGGCAGCGAAAACGCCATTATGGTTCGGCCAGGTCGGGTCGCTGACCCAGACTTTGGCATTGGGTTTGAGTTTCTTGAGGAATTCGCCGGCGATGCGAAGAGCACCGGTTCCGCCAGGGGTCTGGGCGGTGCAGGCAATGACCTTGCTGCCTTTGCCGAAGACCAGTTCCTGGACGACCTTGCCGTAGGCCGGAGCGCCGGGAATGGGCAGGTAGCTTTTGGTCTTTTCGGTATCGATGAGCATCTTTTCCGCCTTGCGGACAGAGTTCATAATAGGGGTACTGCCCGCTTCATCCTTATAGACTCCCACGCCAAGGTTGATTTTGTTGGGATTGGGGTCCTTGTTAAACGCCTCTGTCAGCCCCAGAATCGGGTCGGCCGGGGCCATTTCAAGTTTTTCAAACATACTCGTACTCCTGAAGTTTGGATATTGTATTCTTCATACGACCAAAAACCTGTAAGTTTATACCGTGCAGGCGCAAAAAAAGCAAAAGGAAAAGTGACGGCGCCTCGTATCTGCAATATTCACAGGGCTTTACAAAATATTGGCTTTTTTCAGTGCTGTCGTTTATAGTCAGGGTCACAGTTTCCTGAACCTGGTCCCGGCAATTTCAGGAGGTTTTAAAATGGATGGATTCAAACAAACAGTTCTTTCGATACTGGCGGCTGTCCTGGTCACATCCTGCAGCAAGCCATACACCTGCAATACTCCTCGCACCCCCTACGGCTGGAAAGATGGCGATGTCACCGCAAACGGTATTCGGCTGCATTATTATCGCACAGGCGACGGCACGAAACCGCCGATGGTGCTGCTGCACGGCTATACCGACGCCGGCCTGTGCTGGTCGGATTTGGCGCATGAATTCGAAAAGGACTATGACGTCATTATGATGGATTATCGCGGCCATGGATTTTCCGATGCCCCGCTGACCGGATATAAGACAGAAGATTATACCGCTGACGCCATTGGGCTGATTGAGGCGCTCAAACTCCAAAAACCCATCATCATCGGCCATTCGATGGGAGGCAGTATCGCCGCCCAGATTGTCCTGACCCGGCCGGATATCCCGCAAAAAGCAGTCCTCATCGATCCGCCGGGAGTATCCAAACCCTTGTTTGCCACAGAAGCCGATAAACAAAAAGCCCTCACGTGGTTTAAAAGCGACCTGCAATTTCAGCACAACGCCAGTCTCAATACCTTGCTCAAGGAAGCCGCCAAACGACACCCTCAGATTTCAGCAGCGTGCCGCCAGCGCTGGGCCGATTCCAAGGTGCAGACTAAACCTCAGATCGCAGAAACGGTTATCAATCTGCCTTATCTCAGGAATGATTTCCCTCAATTCACCATCCCGACACTGATTTTAAAAGCGGATGCCGACGAAAAGACAAAACAGGAAGAATTGGATGCCGTCAAGGGGGAGCCGAAAATTACACTGGTTCATATTGCAGGCGCCGGGCATCTGGTCCATCTGGAGAAACCAGCGGAGTCGCTGAAGGAATTGAGAACATTCCTTGATTGACCAATAACACAATAACTCTTTGAGACTGGCAATTATTGGTTCATCTAACCCAAATATAAAAAACGGGCCTGGTAAAAAACCAGGCCCGCCGGTGTAAAATGTATAGTATCGTGGCGCTTATGCTCCACGCAGTGGTTTATCGGCTTAGTACATTCCCATGCCGCCCATGCCACCCATTCCGCCCATGCCGCCGCCCATACCGCCGCCGGGCATTGCAGGAGCTTCTTTCTTTTCGGGGATTTCGCTGACAATCGCATCGGTCGTCAGCAACAGCGACGCAATCGAGGCGCCGTTCTGCAGGGCCGTGCGTTCGACTTTGGTCGGGACGATGACGCCGAACTTGATCATATCACCATAATCCTTGCGGACGGCATCATAACCGAAGTTCTTTTCCTTGGACTCCATCACCTTCTGGGCGACGATGGACCCATCGAGGCCGCCATTGGTCGCGATCTGTTTGATCGGGGCCACGACGGCGCGACGGATAATATCGACACCGATTTGCTCGTCGCCGGAGGTTTTGATTTTGTCCAGGGCCGACAGACACTTGAGCATCGAAACGCCGCCGCCGGGCAGAATGCCTTCTTCAACCGCAGCACGGCAGGCATGCAGAGCGTCTTCGACGCGGGCTTTCTTCTCCTTGACTTCGGCTTCGGTGGCCGCGCCGACTTTGATGACGGCAACGCCGCCGGCCAGCTTGGCCAGACGTTCTTGAAGCTTTTCAATATCGTATTCGCTGGTCGAGGCATCGATTTCACGCTTGAGCTGTTCGATGCGGCCCTTGATGTCACCGGTCTTGCCGGCACCTTCGACGATGGTCGTGGTGTCCTTGTCGATGGTGATGCGTTTGGCCTGGCCGAGCTGATTGAGCTTGACATTTTCGAGCTGCACGCCTAGATCCTCGAAGATGGCTTCGCCGCCGGTCAGGACAGCGATATCCTGCAGCATGGCTTTGCGTCTGTCGCCAAAGCCGGGAGCCTTGACCGCACAGATATTCAGCACGCCGCGGAGCTTATTGACCACCAGCGTTGCGAGGGCTTCGCCTTCGACGTCTTCGGCGATAATCAGCAGCGGACGACCGGCCTTGGCAACCTGTTCCAGCACTGGCACCATCGTCTTGACAGCCGAGATTTTCTTTTCATAAATCAGCACAAAGGGTTTTTCCAGCACGCAGGCACGTTCTTCGGGATTGGTGATAAAGTGCGGAGACAGATAACCTTTATCAAACTGCATGCCTTCCAGCAGGTCCACCACGGTATCCAGCGACTGGCCTTCTTCGACAGTGATGACACCGTCTTTGCCGACTTTGTCCATCGCCTGGGCCAGGGTCTTGCCGATTTCGGCATCCTGGTTGGCCGAGCAGGTGGCAACCTGTTCGATTTGCTTGCTGGACTCAATCGGGGTACACATCTTCTGGAGTTCAGTGATAATGGTTTCGACGGCTTTATCAATGCCGCGTTTGACCTGCATCGGGTTGGCCCCGGCGGTGATATTTTTCAGACCTTCCTCAAAAATGGCTTCGGCCAGAATGGTCGCGGTCGTGGTTCCATCACCGGCAACATTGCTGGTCTTGGAGGCGACTTCTTTAACCATCTGGGCGCCCATATTTTCATAGGGGTCAGACAGCTCGATTTCCTTGGCAACGGATACACCGTCTTTGGTGACGGTCGGTGAGCCGAAGGATTTTTCGAGAATGACGTTGCGGCCGCAGGGGCCAAGGGTAATCTTGACGGCGCGGGCAAGCTTGCGAACGCCTTCGCGAATCGCTGCGCGTGCTTCTGTATCAAATGCTATTTTTTTAGCTGCCATTATTGTTTCTCCTGTATTCTGTCTTTGTCAGAGTCCTTTGCCCGGGGGATTCAGAATTATTTCTTTGATTCCCGCCGGCCAAACAAAACTCACACGTCTATTTATGCTTCGACGATGGCCATAATATCCGACTCATCCATAATCAGATATTCCTTGCCGTCAATTTTGACTTCCGTACCGGCATAGCTGGTAAACAGGACTTCCTGGCCCTTCTTCACCGACATGTCGCCGCGTTTGCCATTATCGAGCAGTTTGCCTTCGCCCACGGCAATAATTTTGCCACGCTGGGGCTTTTCCTTGGCCGAATCCGGCAGAACGATACCGCCGGCCGTCTTGGACTCCGCTTCGATCCGCTGAACAATCACCTTATCCGCCAAAGGTCTGATGTTCATTGTGTGTTACTCCTTTCAAAACAATACTTATGTTATTCCGATTTAATTCGTCTTGTTTCTGTCGAAACAAACTTCTCTACTTAGAGAACCGTAAAATTGCAAATGATGTGCCAAATCTCGAAAACCGCCTGTAAAATACACTGCATCTTATTTTATATAAAGGATTTACAAAAAATATGGCAGGCCCATTTAAAAATGAGCCTGCCGGTTATGAATCGCTTTCACTGCCAGTATGGCAGAGTTGACACCAAGCCAGTCAGGTCTGAATCCGCCCTGCCAGCTATGCTTTCTCTGCTTTTTTCGGACGAATCATCTCGGTTAGCTTCTGAACGACCACATAGAAGACCGGGACCATCAGGACGCCGAAAATCGTTGCCAGCAGCATCCCGCCAAAGACCGCTGTTCCCAAGGCCCGCCGGGCAACCGCGCCGGCGCCGGTGGCAATCACCAGAGGAACCGTACCAATCAGGGTCGATAATGCCGTCATCAGAATCGGACGGAACCGCAGTCGGGCGGCTTCAATCGCCGATTCTTCGATGCCATACCCTTCTTCGTGGTGGGATTTGGCAAATTCCACCAGCAGAATCGCGGTCTTGGTTGCCAGACCTATCAGCAATACGATACCAATTTGTGTATAGATGTTGTTGTCATACGCCCGCAGCCAGGTAAACGAGACCGCCCCCAGCAGTGCCAGCGGCACGGCAAATACAATCGCCAGCGGAATCGTCCAGCTTTCATACTGAGCGGCCAGGAATAAGAATGAAAACAGCGCCGCCACCATAAAGATAATGGGGGCCTGATTGCCGGCGCGGATTTCCTGATAACTCATGCCCGACCATTCATAGCCGATATTGGACGGCAGCGTCTCTTTGCACAGCCGCTGCATCTCGGCAATAGCCTGCCCGGAGCTGAACCCCGGATTCGTTGACCCGGTGATGGTTGTGGAGGAATACAGATTATAATGGGTAACAAGCTGGGGGCCAATCGTATCCCGAACCGTCAGCAGCGTCCGCAGCGGCAGCATCTGTCCCTGAGCATTGCGAACCTCGAGCTGACCGATGCTGTCGGCGGTGGCACGAAATTCCCGGTCTGCCTGAGCGACAACCTTGAACGTTCGCCCAAACAGGTTAAAATCGTTGACATAGGTACTGCCCAGATACGTCTGCAGCGTATCAAAGACGGTGTTCAGCGGTACACCGAGACTTTTAGCCTTCACGCGGTCGATATCCACATATAACTGCGGCACACTGGCCCGGAAGGTGCTGTTGAGCTGTGTAACCACCGGACTGGTACCGGCTTTGGCCAGCAGGTCGTTGGCCGCTTTCTCGAGGGCCAGCAGGCCGGCGCCGCCGCGGTCCTGGAGCCGCAGTTCAAAACCGCTGGTGTTGCCCAGACCGTGAATTGACGGTGGACCGAACGCCAGGCAAAATCCCTCGGTAATGCCAAACAGCCGCATTTGCAGCGTGCCGATGATTGCCGAGACATGCAGCGACGGATCTTTGCGTTGAGCCCAGGGCTTCAGATTGACAAAGCATATTCCGCCATTGGCTGCAAGTGTACCATCCAGCATGGAATACCCAGCCACCGACACATAATCCTGGACACCGGGGGTGGTCTGAAGAATCTGTCCAACCTGCTCCAAAACCTTTTGCGTTCGTTCCAGAGTCGAGCCGTCCGGCAGACGAACATTCACAAAAATGGAGCCTTCGTCTTCATTGGGGATAAAGCCGGTCGGCAGCTTCTTTAATATCATCAGTGAACCGACTGTCATGACTGCAAAAATCAGCATGGCAAAAATGCTTTTGCGGATAACCGACCGCACCACTTCAACGTAGCTGCTGGTGGAGCTTTTCATAAACCGGTCAAACCATTTGGCCAGGCGGTTGCCGTGCTCGCTGCGGGGCCGAAGCAGCAGCGCCGTCAATGCCGGACTGAGCGTCAGTGCGTTGATAGTTGAAAAACACACGGCAATGGAAATCGTGATACCAAACTGCATGTATAACATACCGCTGATGCCGCCCATAATAACCGTCGGCACAAACACCGCCAGCAGCACCAGCGTGGTGGCGATAATCGGGCCAGTAATCTGCTTCATCGCCTTGATGGAGGCATCCCGGGCGGACAGATTCTCATGCTCCATGATGCGGCTGACGTTTTCCACCACCACAATCGCATCATCCACCACAATACCGATGACCAGCACCAGGCCGAACATCGTCAGGGTATTAATCGACATCCCCATCGCCAGCATGACGGCAAAGGTGCCAATCAGCGACACCGGAATGGTAATCGACGGAATCAGCGTTGCCCGCCAGTCTTCCAGGAAGATATACACCGACAGAATCACCAGAAAGACGGTGAACAACAGTGTGACCAGCACCTCATGGATCGATTCGCTGACAAAGGTGGTGGGGTTATACGGAATATGGTATTCCAGCCCTTCCGGAAATGATTTGGACAATTCTTCCAGCTTGGCGGCAATCCCGGTCGCCACTTCCAGCGAATTGGCCCCGGGCCGCTGAAAAACACCCATCGCCACCGACGGCTTGTCATTGAGTTGAACCGACCAGTAATAGCCTTCGGCGCCCAGCTCCACCCGGGCCACATCTTTGAGCCGCAGAATCTGTCCGTTGGGAGCAGCTTTGAGCACAATATCTTCAAATTCCTCGGCAGTACTCAACCGTCCGAGAGTTTTGATGGTATATTGAAATTTCTGGTTGTCGGGCGTGGGCGTCGAACCAATCTGGCCGGCGGCGACTTCGATATTCTGTTCCCGCACCGCCGCCAGCACATCGCCGGTGGTCATATTGCGGGCCTTGAGTTTTTCCGGGTCCAGCCACAACCGCATGGCAAAATCCTTGGAGCCGAAAACCATAATGCTTCCAACCCCCGGCACACGAAGCAGTTCGTCTTTCATCCGCAGATTGACATAATTGCTCATGTAGATATCATCGTATCGACCATCGGTTGATATCAGGCTGGCCACCAGCGTGATATTGGATGACTGCTTCTGCGTCGTAACACCCAGACGTTTGACTTCTTCGGGCAGCTTGGCTTCCACGGTGGCAACGCGGTTCTGCACCAGCACCGTGGCCATGTCGATATCCGTACCCACTTCAAAAGTCACCGTCACGGTCATTCGTCCATTGTCGCTGCAACTGGAAGAAATATACAGCATATCATCCACGCCGTTGATCGCCTGCTCGATGGGCGTGGCCACCGTTTCGGCCACGACTTCGGCGTTGGCGCCGGGGTAACTGGCTTCCACCACCACCGTCGGCGGCGTAATATCCGGCGTCTTTTCCACCGGCAGCATCGGAATGGTAATCAGGCCGATCAGCACGATAACAATCGAAATCACGCTGGCAAAAATCGGACGATTGATAAAAAATTCACTTATCATAAATAGACTATCTCCTTACCGCATCAGAGTGCATACTGACAGGGTTATGGTTTTTGATTTGCAGGTGCGGGGCTGCCCGGTTCTTTTTCAACCGCTGCGGGAGCCGCCTGACCAACCCGCTGCGGTGTCACAGGAGCACCCGGCCGAATCAGATGAAATCCGCTGACAATATAGGTCTGATCCTTGTTCAGGCCGGACTCAATCACAATCCTGTCACCGACCTTGGGGCCCAGCTTGACAGGATTGTATTCAACGATGTTCTGGGCATTGATTGTCAGTATATACTTGCCGCCGATGTCGGAATTGACGGCACGCTCTTCGACCAGAACGGCATTGGTTTTCATTTCAGCAGGCACGCGAATCCGGACAAACATCCCCGGCAGCAGGTGTTTTTCAGTATTGGCTACCTGCCCGCGGATCGTAATCGTCCCGGTCATCGAATCAGCCTTGTTGTCAATATAATCCAGAACACCTTCATACGTGTACCCTTCCTGGCCGGGAAGACCAATTTCAAATTTGGGTCGATAGCCCTGCTTGACTTCGGAATGATACTTCAGAAAAAATTCGTGATACACATCTTCGCCGGCGTTGAAGTACACATACATCGGGTCCATGCGAATCACCGTCGCCAGCAGGGTACTTTCCCCCGCGCCGACCAGATTGCCGACATCCACCAGCCTGCGGCTGACCCGCCCGCTGATGGGGCTGGTAATCTGCGTATAACTCAAATCAAGCTCGGCCGTCTGCAGACTGGCTTTGGCGGCCAGCACTCGGGCCTGAGCCTGATGGAATTCCGCCTCCCGGGTGGTCAGGTCCTGCCGGCTGACAGCATTGACCTGGACGGCCTTTTCGACACGCTCATAATCCAGTTGCGTCCGCTGCAGTTCGGATTCGGCCACTGCAAGCTGGGCCTTAACCTGATCGCGACGGGCGAGATACTCGTCGCTTTCGATGGTAAACAGCAAATCTCCCGCTTTGACTTCCTTGCCATCCACATAATCCACGCTCTTGAGATAGCCTTTGACGCGGGCGCGAATATCCACCTGCTCAATCGCGTTGGTATTGCCCGTAAACTCATAATAGGTTTGAACATCCTGAACAACGGGGGTCTGAACCACCACCACGGGCGCCATTCCCATCGGCCCCTGCTGAGGTGCCGCCTGAACGGTCACTCGTTTATAAACGAACCACAAAAGGATTCCTGCCAAAGCTGCCAGCAGTAAAAAGGAAATCAATTTCTTCATAGTCCGAAAACCTGCCTTTCAATGGATAATGACTGATCATCAATAATGATTTGTTTAATGCATCGCCGGTTGGGCCTGTGCGACAGTTTCTTGTGTTTCAGAAATCTGCCATCCGCCGCCGAAGCCTTTATAGAGCCGCACGAGAGACTGAAGCACCTCGCCCTGACTGGCGGCAAGCTGATCCTGCTGCACAAACAGCGACCGCTGGGTAACCAGGACATTCTGGAAATCCGTCAGCCCGGTCTGATAGAGATTATCCACCAGTTCCACCGACCGTACCGAGGCCTGAACCGATTCGGCCAGAAGGGCCTGACGCTGCTGCTGCTGACTATAGGAAACAATCGCGTTTTCCACATCTTCGGCTGCCAGCAGGACTGTATTTTCCCAGTTGGCCAGCAATTCTCCGGCCGCCGCTTCTTCCATCTTAATCACATTGCGAATGCGATTGCCGTCAAACAGATTCCATCGCAGCCCGGGACCGACCGAATAGGCCTGATTATGAATGTTGCCCAAACCGCCCAGTTGGCGGGATTGGATTTCAAACGTACCGACCAGTTGCAGCGAAGGATACAAATCCGCCGTCGCCACACCGATTCGGGCCGTCTGTGCCGCAAGCTGCCGCTCGGCGCGACGAATGTCGGGTCGATTGCGAAGCATATCCGCAGGCACACCAACAACGGCCTGTCGGCTGATCGTCGGCATCGCCTTGAACGTCTCCAGGCTGTCTTTGAGCGACGCGGGCATCCGGCCCAGCAGCACACCCAGACGATGCATCGCCGCGGCCTCTGAAATCTTCAGCACATGCAGTTCCGATTTGGTGCTGGCCAGGTTGGATTCGGCCTGCCGCACGTCGAGTTCAGGAGCCAGCTCGAATTGAAATCGGCTTTTGGTTAACTCCAGCGTCCGCTGCTGGATATCAATGTTTTCAGTGGTATAAACAATCCGGGCCTGAATGGTCCGCAGTTCAATGTAATTGCGGCAAACCTCGGCCAGCAGTGTCACCATCACATCGCGGTAATCCTCTACGGAAGCCTGATAGGACGCCTCGGCCGATTCCACCGAGCGCTTGATGCGGCCGAATAAATCTATTTCCCACAGAAAATCAAATCCGCCTGAATGCAGATTGATCGGATCGATTTCGTCACGCGACTGTGTCATGCCGTCTTTGCCAACCTTGATACGACCATAAGATCCCGTCGCATCCACAGTGGGATAATATTGCCCCGCGGCATAATCCCACATCGCCCGTGAAGCTTGCAGCCGATACACCGCCGCCTGGACAGAACGGTTTTCCACCAGGGCCTGCTGAATCAGCTCATTGAGTTGTGTATCACCAAATATCGTCCACCAGCCGGCCATGTTAGGATCAGCCCCGACAGTCAGCATCCCCGCCGAGTCCTGCGACCACTGCTCCGGCACATCTAATTTCGGCTGCTGATAATCTTTGCCCACAGTGCACCCCTGCATCGCCGCAACCGCACCGATTGCCAGCATCAGGATCAGTGCATCCCGCATATACAAGGATCGAATCCCTGTTGCTCTTCTGATATCCATCATCTATTCATCCTTATAACTCGTTCCGCCCGCATTGTTATAGCAGCACCGCAGAGGTTTAATAATCTGATAAAGCCCTTGAGGTGATACATGCCGTTCCGGAGATACTTTCGGTTGAAATTATATAGGCCGCACACTGTAAAGCAAATTAGAAACTGCCGCAAAATGTGTGATTCAGGCCGGAAACGCAATTCAAAAAGTGCTGCTTGAACTGGGTTTTATATCTTTATCTTTTTTGACTCCACTTTATGATTTATTTTGCCAACAAACATTTAAAACGTTCATTTCAAATGATTATTTATCAAATTTCTCCCTCTCTGTCAATCCTTTATTTTTTGCGTCGTGTTTTTTTATATTTGTCTATTAGATACAAAATATCCGCTTTCTTTCTGACTGCCTCGGCAGCTGAACCATAAATGGTTATTTTTAAAAGCCTTACAACGTAACCCAAAGAATTTATCCGCCAATCGTCCCATAAATCTGTCTATAATTTAAAAAATATCCAGAAACATATCAAAAATCGATTGACTTGCACGCATTCGAGTTACTACAATGTCGCGGATTTTGTGCCTATTGTTTTTAAGAATCCTTAATGCAGGAGAAACCAAGTGGAAAATGTAGCTGGATTTTTGCAACAGAAGCTTTCCGCGGACAATTACGCCCGACTGGCGGCAATTACCAACCCGAAGATGCACGCTTTCGTGGCCGAGGCCATTGAACTGACCGAACCGGCCGAAGTCGTCGTCTTTACTGATAGTGCCGACGATATGGCCACGATTCGAAAGTGGGCCTTGTGCGGCGGCGAAAAGCCTCTGAAGACCTCCGGTCACACCTACCATTTTGATGGCCTCAATGACCAGGGACGCGACACTTTCAGCACACGCTACCTCCTGCCCAAGGGTATGGACCTGGGCGAAAGCCTCAACTCCATCGAACGCGAAGGCGGCCTGTCCGAAGTCAAGGGCTTCCTGAAGGGCTCGATGAAGGGCCGTAAAATGCTGGTCTGCTTCTGGTGCCTGTGCCCCACCGGCTCCGACTTTTCTATCTCCTGTATCCAGATTACAGACTCACCCTATGTCGCCCACAGCGAAAGCATCCTGTATCGCCCCGGCTACGAACAGTTCAAAAAACTCAAGCCGACCGAGGAATTCTTCCGCTTCCTGCACAGTGAAGGCGAAGTGGACGACAACGGCTGCAGCAAAAACTGGCAGCAGCGCCGCGTTTATATCGACCTGACCGACAATATGGTTTACTCGGTCAACACCCAGTACGCGGGCAACACCGTGGGCCTCAAGAAACTGGCCCTGCGGCTGGCGATTCAGAAAGCCAGCAAGGAAGGCTGGCTGGCCGAGCACATGTTCATCATGGGCGCCAAAGGCCCCAAAGACCGCATCACTTATTTCACCGGCGCCTTTCCCTCGGCCTGCGGCAAGACATCCACCGCGATGCTGCCCGGACAAACCATCATCGGCGACGACATCGCCTACCTCCGCAAACATAACGGTGTGATGTACACCGCCAATGTCGAACAGGGTATTTTCGGCATCATCGAAGACGTCAATTCCAAGGATGATCCGGTGATTCACAAAGCCCTGACCACGCCGGGCGAAGTCATCTTCGGCAACGTCCTGATCAAAGACGGCATGCCCTACTGGCCCGGCATGGGCTGCGAACTGCCCGAACAGGGCGACAGCTTCAACGGCCCCTGGCACAAAGGCAAAACCGACGCCGAAGGCAAACCCCTGCCCCCGGCCCACAAGAATGCCCGTTACACCATCCGCCTGTCGGCACTGGCCAATCTGGATAAAGAGGCCAAC
Organism: uncultured Pirellulales bacterium; assembly: GCA_964550565.1. Classification (GTDB taxonomy): domain Bacteria; phylum Planctomycetota; class Phycisphaerae; order Sedimentisphaerales; family Anaerohalosphaeraceae; genus Anaeroglomus. Next base: position 19,743 of record CAZKAI010000019.1, on the reverse strand, counting down.
AATCCCGCTGGCGTACCCGTTGGCGGCGTCATCTATGGCGGCCGCGACAGCGACACCCTGGTGCCCGTCGAACAGGCTTTTGACTGGACCGAAGGCATCATCGCCAAGGGCGCCTCGATTGAATCGGAAACCACCGCCGCAACGCTGGGCAAACAGGGCGTGCGGACATTCAATATCATGGCCAATCAGGATTTCGTCTCCATCCCGCTGGGCAAATACATTCAGAACAACCTGGACTTTGCCAAAGGTGTAAAAAATCCCCCGCTGATTTTCTCGGTCAACTACTTCCTGCGGGACGAGAACGGCAAGTTCCTCAACGGCAAACTCGACAAGATGGTCTGGGTGCTGTGGGCGGAACTGCGAGTGCACAACGATGTCGATGCCTTGAAGACTCCGACTGGCTGGATTCCCAAATACGAAGACCTTGTCCCGCTGTTCAAGAGCAAATTGAATGCCGATTACACCAAAGATGCTTACATCAAGCAGTTTACAATTCGTATCCCGAACCTGATCGCCAAGTATGATCGCGTTGAAGCCATCTACAAAGCCAAGGTCTCCGATACGCCAAAGCTCGTGTATGACACCTTCGCGGCCATTCGAAAACGCCTCGAAACCGCAAAAGCCAAATACGGCGACACCATCAGCCCGATGGATCTGAAATAAGCCTGTAAATGGAATAAAAAATCACAAGGGCTGGAACGCCAAGCGGTATTCCAGCCCTTGTTTATTTAAACCACACAACCCTCGTGCAGCGAAAATATTAAACTTCCCTTAAACAATCCTCACAAATCAGTCGAAATCTTGAATAGAGGTTTATACAAAAATAAAGATAATCTCGATAGATTGTTTGACAAATAGCTGCCGGCAGCTTAAGCTGTTTCTATCAAAGGAAACAGCTTCTGTGTGTCCCGTATAAAGGGCGCAAATTGTGGACCCAAGAGAACTTGAAAATGAGTTATTAAAATCACTCGACGAATCCTTTGAAGTCCAGGATCCCGGTGCTGATTCTCATTCATCGGATCAGGACGCCGATGAAAACCCCCACTGGATTCGCCTCGGCCAGCTCATTCTCCGAATGCACGATGGGGACCTCGAAAAACGCTATATCCACCGTCTCGAAAGGTGGCTTATGGCAGACCCTGACGCTCTCAATTATTATGTCCAATTCACGTGGCTTTGTACAAGCCTGTATATGCTGTATAATCCCCGCAAAACATGGCAGACGGATACCGTGGAAAGCAAAACAACTGTTTAACATTGCTTATTTCTCTTAAACACAATATACGGTTTTTACTCCCCAAACAGACACCCCGTTTTGTTTAAAATATTTTCAGTTTTTCCTACGGGAACCCTTGACACAGCAGGCCCAATCTGATACTATACTATTAAGCTCCTTCTGCCGCCTGTGGTTGTAGCCCTGAGAAGCCTCCCCGGCTTCTTCCTCCTTCTAAGCCGCAGGCGGTCTTTTTTTTTCATTTTTTTGCCCGCTTTTTATTAAACCTTTTTGAAACCGCTGGCCGATACATTTCGTAGAAACATACAGGATAAGGAAACTCAAACAATGACATACAATGGCTCTTAATCAATAACCCAAAAGGCTATTTTAGCCGACTCCTGAATCGCTGAATCTTGAGTGCTGACACACAAGGCAGATCGTAATCCTTAGGCGACCAGAGATGACGCTAAAACCGATACGAGAAGAGCCATTCTGAAAAAGGGAGAGCCGTTTGCTCTCCCCTTTTTTTGTCTATTAAAGGAATGCAGCAATGACTCAACAACCACCATTGACACTTCCCGCCGGGGTCATCTTCGATATGGATGGCGTCCTTGTGGATTCAGAACCTTTCATCTGCAAAGCCGCCTGCATGATGTTTGATGAATTGGGGCTACGGGTCCGACCGGAAGATTTCGTTCCCTTTGTCGGCATGGGCGAGAACCGCTATCTGGGCGGCGTAGCCGAACACCATAATTTTCAAATCGACATCACACAGGCCAAAAAAAGAACCTACGACATTTATCTGGATATTATTCGCGGCCAACTCCAGCCACTGCCCGGCGTTCACGCCTTTGTTGAAAAATGCAGAACCCTCGGTAAAAAAATCGCCATCGCCTCCAGTGCCGATCGCCGTAAGGTCATCGGCAACCTCAGCGAAATCCATCTGCCGCCGGACCAGTTCGATGCCGTCATTACCGGCGAAGATGTCGTCCATAAAAAACCCAATCCCGAAATCTTTCTGCTGGCCGCCAGCAAACTCGGACTTGCTCCGCAACACTGCCTGGTGGTCGAAGATGCCGTCAGCGGCGTTGCCGCCGCCAAGGCCGCAGGAGCCGTCTGTCTGGCCCTGACCACCTCATTTACCCGCCGGCAGCTTCAGGGGGCGGACTTCTTTGCCCCCTCCCTGGCCGAAGTCCCAGACGACGTGATAAATAGGGCCAATCCATAGCCCATTTGCACGGTTTCAACTCTGCATAAACCAATGCTTTTTCCGGACATAAGAGATTTTTGCCTTGACAGTCCGATTATGCGTCTGTATGGTTCGTCAGGTTTAGCCGCGGCAAGAGAAATGCGGATGGAGTGTGTCCGGTAAATTCTGAGACGCCCAAACCGGCCAGCCAACGGAACAGATTAATAAGACATAAATTATTGTATTATAAATTGTTATAATAATTTTGATACGCTGTATCGAAAACATTAGATTGTGTGTAAAAAATGGCAAAAACAGGTAAAGATAAGTCGCTGGTGATCGTTGAATCACCCGCCAAAGCCAAAACGATCAACAAATACCTCGGCCCCGATTTCGAGGTCAAGGCCTCGATGGGACACATCCGGGATTTACCCTCCAAGGGGTTGAATGTCGACTTGGAAAACAATTTCGAGCCGACCTATGAAATCACCATGGGCCGCAAAAAGACCGTCGCGGCACTGAAGGCAGAGGCGAAAAAATGCTCGACTGTCTATCTGGCAACCGACTTGGACCGCGAGGGAGAAGCTATTGCCTGGCATCTGGCCGAAGTGCTCGGACTCAAGGAAGAAAACACCTTCCGGGTTGTCTTTAACGCCATTACCAAAAACGACATCCAGAAAGCCTTCTCCAGTCCCGGCAAACTGGACATGCACCGTGTCATGGCCCAGCAGGCCCGTCGTATTCTGGACCGCATCGTGGGCTATCAAATCAGCCCCCTGCTCTGGAAAAAGGTCGCCAAAGGGCTTTCCGCAGGCCGGGTCCAGTCCGTCGCCGTTAAACTGATCGTTCAGCGGGAACGGGAGATTCGCTCCTTTGACCCCAAAGAATACTGGCTGATTCCCGGGGTCTTTTCGACCAAATCGCAGACGGATTTATCCGCCCAGTGGAAAGCATTCATCGGCAGCGATCCGGATAATACCCCCATCCTGGCCGAACAGAATGCCTGGCTGGCAAAGCACGACGCCTTCAAGGCCGAACTGCATAGTGTCAATGGCAAGCCCTTCCATGCGGACAATGAAACACAGGCCAAAGCCGTCTTTGAGGCCCTGCAAGGTGCCGCCTTTACCATCGGCAGCCTGACGACCAACCGCGTTCAGTCCCGTCCGGGAGCACCGTTTATTACGTCAACCCTGCAGCAGGCCGCGGCTAACCGCCTTGGCTTTTCCGCATCCAAAACCATGATGCTCGCCCAGCAGCTCTATGAAGGTATTGACCTGGGCTCGATGGGCGCGCTGGGTTTGATTACCTATATGCGTACCGACAGCACCCACTTGTCTTTTGAGGCAATTCAGTCGGTACGGCATTATATTGAACATCAGTACGGCAAGAATTATCTGCCTGAAAAACCGAATTTCTTTTCGTCGTCAAAAGATGCTCAGCAGGCTCACGAAGCCATCCGCCCGACCGATCCGGATTTGACGCCGGACGATATCCGGCAATTCCTGACCGACGACCAGTTTAAACTCTATGATTTGATCTGGCGCCGGTTTGTCGCCTGTCAGATGGCTGCGGCTCAGTGGGACACGACCCGAGCCGAAATCATCGCCAAAACTGCAATCGGCCCCTGTGCCTATCGTGCCTCGGGACGTGTACAGGTCTTCGATGGGTTCACGAAGATATGGTCCACCGCCACCGAAGAACCGGTTCTGCCGGAAATGACCATCGGCCAGGCAGTCCTGGCCCTATGGATTGACGCCCAGCAGCATTTCACCAAACCCCCGGCCCGCTATACGGAAGCATCCCTGGTCAAGGCCCTCGAAAAAGAGGGTATCGGACGACCCAGCACGTATGCCTCGATTATCTCCACGATTCAGGATCGCCAATATGTGGAGAAAAAGGACAAAAAATTCTTTGCCACGCAGATCGGCGAGATTGTCACCGACAAACTGGATGAATTCTTCCCGCAGGTGATGGATATTGCCTTCACCCGTCACATGGAAGAGCAGCTTGACAAGATCGAAGATCAGCACCTTGAATGGGTCAGCGTCCTGAAGGAATTCTATACGCCCTTCTGCGACAGCCTCGAAAACGCCAAAAAAGAAATGGTTCACGCCAAGGCCGAGACCCAGCCCAGCGAATACAAGTGTCCCCAGTGCGGGGAGGCAATGGTTTATCGTTTCGGCAAAAACGGCCGCTTCCTGAGCTGTTCCAAGTACCCGGACTGTAAATTTGCCTGCCCCTGCGACAACGAGGGCAAAATGGTCCAGGAAACCACCACCGAACATCCCTGCCCCAACTGCGGCAAGCCGCTGGTCCAGAAACGCGGACGGTTTGGCACCTTTTTGGGCTGTTCGGATTATCCAAACTGCAAAACCATCGTTCGCCTTGATAAACAGGGCCAGCCTCTGCCGCCCAAGCCGCCGGCTCAGCCGACCGGGGTGACCTGTCACAAATGCGGCAAGGGAGAATTAGTCATCCGCCAGAGCAAACGCGGGCCGTTCATGGGCTGTAACAAGTTCCCTCGATGCCGGACTATCGTCAAGATGGACAAGCTCGACATGCTCAAAGACCTGCAGAGCAAAGGCCAGTGGCCGCCCAAAGATGAACAGCAGGCCAAAGAAATACTAGGCGGCGGCGAGGAAGGCAAAAAGACTTCGCGGAAGAAATCAGCAAAAACGGCTGCATCAACCCCATCCGAGTAGTGTATGGCAAAACGCGACATGAACGACACAGCGGCAAAAGAAGTATTCGAGATCGTCGAACCCATCGGCAAGCGTGTCCTGATTCGCAAGGATGAGGATAAAAAGCAGACCAAGGGCGGGATTCAATTGCCGGACAATATCGAGATTCCCACCATCACCGGGCGGATTGTCGCAGTCTCTGCGGAAGTGGAGATGTCCAGTGAATATCCGCTGCGGCAATATGACAAAGTGTTATTTAATCCCAAAGGTGCAATTCCTGTGGATTTTGAAGGGGATAACCGACTGTTTGTGGTTGAAGTGGAGAACGTAGTCGCCGTCTTTCGCAAGCAGAAATAAGATACTGCCACCCCCCCATCAAATTGATTTGCAGTGACACGCATCCCCCAATACAAAGCAGCAGGAATGCCATAAAACGAACATGGCCAAGGTCATCACACCCTTGGCCATATTCAACAACACCTCTCCTCCAGTGCTAATGCAAAATATACATGCAAGACGCTCTATGATTGCTTTTTGCAACGGATCCGTGTCGCCACTGCTCCCAGCCCAAGAAGAAATAGTGTTGCAGGTTCTGGAGTTTTGATTATCTCGTTCTCAATAACATACGAAATGTTTGAGTCGCCGCGATAGCTGGAGGGACTGACAGATGAACCGGACGACGATGATGCAGATCTAACTAAACCCCCGCTATTGGAAGGCGCACCACCAACAATTCCGACTTCCGGCAGTTTTTCAAATTGCTCGCGTTCAAAGACGGCCACAACCAGTTTGGGGCTATCCATACGAACAAAGGTTTGCGCAGTCCCCACTTCACCGACATCACCGATCCAATACAAAAATCGATACCCAGTGCTGGGTACTGCCACCACTTTGACCTGGTTGCCGATTTGAACTTTATGCACCCCATTGCCCGGCGTGATATTCCCGCCGTTGACGGGACTGGATTGCAGCAGTAACGAATAACCTGAGTCATCCGCTCCACAAGCCGGCAAGACCAGACCAACTAAAAATAAACATACGATCACTGCATACGGGCAATGGTTCTTCACATGTACGCTCATCATAAACTATCCCCCCGGATAAGTTACATTTCAGAAACGTTCTTTTCTTGCCCGCCTCGATCTCGCTGTCTTAAATCACATCCTGTGAGGATTCAAAAATGAGAAAACACTTCCCTTGAGATTAATGACATCATTGTCATTAATAAAATGATTTCCCCCCTTTAAGGGGGGGGAATATCATTGTTCATCTTCAAAACTGAAAATATTGCTTAGCGTTTGCGGCCGCAGGTACGCAGAGCCAACCAGCCAGCACCCAGCAGAACCATCGTCATGGGTTCCGGAATGGGAGTCAGAATGCCGCCTTCGAGGTAGTTAAATGTACCCTTGTTGCCCAAACCTGTTAATGAACCCAGATCACGTGTCGGACCATCGGGGCTGGTGAACCAGACCACTGAGGAATCCAGACCAGGAGCAACCTGAACTGCAAACAGGCCTTCGACGCTGGTCGCGGGCGAGCCAACAGTTGTCCACGAAGTGGGGTCATTGACGCCGGCATCAAAACCAGTGCCTGTCACAACTGCACCGGGCAGAAGGGCCACTGAATACCAGCTAAAGGTGTTGGTAGCATTTTTAATTTCGTAGGCATAAATATACCCACCTGCAGTAGCAGCATATACTGTGCTCGTCACTTCAGCAGAACCGGTTCCATAAACTGGGGAGAAGGTCGTTGTAATCTGCTGGACCTGAGAGCTGAAAGCCGGCAGAGCGACTGCCTGCAAGCTCATTGCGCAAAACGCAATCACCGCTAGAGATACCATCAGTTTCTTCATCATTTCCTCTCTTTCTGAGTTTATCTACGTTGATAAACTACACGTGACTTTTCAACGAGAAAAGCCATAATTAAAACATTACACAAATAGTACTACACGATTTACCACAACACAACACACTAAACACACACATCACACAAATAACAGCCCACACAGGCTGACACACGCATTATTTAATTCACTTCCTTGTGAAAACTTTCCCCTGCTCCGCATGAGTATTCATTTTTTATGCTGAAAAGAAAGCAAAAGCCATCTTTGAATCAATTCACTTTTCAAAGATTAATCGCTGTATAGCTCTCTTCACAGTCAATTTATTAAGCGTATTAGACCAAATAATCGTTTTTCAGTCAAGTAAAAAAACTATGAAATTTAGCCTTATTCTCGCTAAAATCGGCATTTTTAACAAAATAGGTAAAAATACCTATATGGGCCTTTTTAAGACAGATTTTATCAGACATTATTGACCTGCAGGTGGAGTTTTGGCACCCGAAACTGGCTTTCCCTGAACGAACCGGCTGATATTTCGGATGGCCTGCCGGAGACGGTGTTCATTCTCGACAAGCGCTATCCGCATACAGCATTCTCCGTTTTCCCCAAATGCCCTGCCAGGTGCAATGGAGACATTGGCGTACTCCATTAAGTCCATTGCAAAGTCGATGCTGCCCTTGCCTTTGGATTGTTCGATCGGAAACCGGGTCCAGACGAACATGGAAGCCCTCGGAGTATCGACCTGCCAGCCCATTTTTTTCAGGCCGTCGCAGACCACATCCCGGCGGACCTGATACTTGGCATTCTGCTGAACGATAAAGTCGTCGCATTCCCGCATGGCGATAATACTGGCAATCTGGATCGCCTGGAAGATTCCGTAGTCGTAATATCCTTTGATTGTGGCTAAAGCTTCGACCATAGCCTTATTGCCGGCGACAAATCCAATCCGGAATCCGGCCATGCTATAGGGCTTACTGAGCGTGGTGAACTCAACTCCAACGTCTTTTGCGCCTTTTGTGGATAGGAAACTAGGTGCTTTATAGCCATCAAAGAGGGTTTCTCCATACGCAAAGTCGTGAATAACGGCAAACTTAAATCGCTTGGCCAGTTCCACGACGCCCTCAAAGAACCCTGGATCCACCGTCATGGCCGTGGGATTATGCGGATAATTAAGAATCAACAGCTTGGGTTTCGGGAAAAGCCGTTCGCAAACCAGAGCAATCGTCTCCAGAAATTTCTGGTCATTGCCCAGCGGGACAGAGATGACGTTGGCACCGGCCAGGGCTACACCGTAGATGTGGATGGGGAAGGCCGGGTCGGCAACGATGGCTGTGTCGCCGGGGCCGAGCATGGCCAGACACATGTGGCTGAAGCCTTCTTTGGAGCCGATGGTGGCCAGCACTTCGGTTTCGGGATCCAGCTCGACATTCCACTTGCGGGCGTACTTTAAAGCCATTTCCCGCCGAAGGTTATAGATGCCTTTGGAGGCACTGTATCGCTGATTGCGAGGGTCTCTGGCGGCTTCGCAGAGCTTTTCCACGACCCGCTGCGGGGCGCCGTCCATGGGATTTCCCATCCCCAGGTCGATGATGTCGATGTCCGCCTGCCGCTTCTTGTGCTTAAGGGCGTTGAGCCTGCCGAATAAATAGGGTGGCAGGCGTTTGACCCGATCCGCTGGTATGATTTCAAAATCACTCATTTTAACCTCAGTCCATTCGATTATTTAAATTCAGGGTATATAGTTTATCGGCAGGCCGGCCAAGTTTCAAAAATATTCCGACACGATTCGGAAAAACTGGGGCCGGAGATTGCACAGATGGTTTGTAAAAAATTGGGTTCGTTTCGTAAAAAAGGAAAAAGGGAAAGGGAAAAAGGCAAAAGTACAAGGAAAATCGGAAAGTTTCTTTTATTATGGGCATATTTCGTGTAGTATAGCGGCAATTGACAAGTCGAATCAGGACATGGAGTCTCTATCATTTATTCAGGCTTTTATGGAAGGGTTGTTTATGAAACGAATTATCATGATTGCGGTGGCCTTAGGAAGTTTGGTATTGCTGGGCGGGTGTGGAAAAGGATTCAATTGCAAGCTTGACAAACGAACCATCACGATTATTACCGAGCCGGAAGGGGCTTCGGTAGGACAAATTAATCTGCCGGGTCAGCCACGCACTAATTTGGGGATCAGTCCGATTGAAGAGCAGCCGGTGATTGTTATTTCCGAGGTCTCAAAAATAAAAAACTTACCGTATGAACAGGCCGAAGATATTATGAAACGAGTCGGATTCATTTATGTAATGATTCAAAAAGACGGATACATTCCCTACACAGGATACTTGAAAACCGAGCACGGCAAGACAATAAGCCATACAATTACTCTGAAGAAGAAATGATGCTCATCGAGTTTACATGTTGAGTCATTAGTATTTGATGATACATACTTAATTGCAGAAGATACAAGCCGTTTGTATGGTTAAATTCTTATCGAAACATAAATTCTTTGCGATTGCGATGGCGGGGCTTTGTAGTTTTGTGACTACAATATCCATACTGGATATTCGCGTTGGCTGCCGGCGATACATCAGGTCGCTGGAGTCCCTCAGGCTGGACCTGTCCAAGTTTATTTCGGAGCATCAAGGCCGTTTTCCGCAGGGAGATGATGAGTTCAGGCCTTATGCCAGCAATGAAAACCTGCTGAAGTCATTCAGCATTCGATATGGAATTGGCGCTAATGAGTTGAAACTATCGCAGGGGACATTATATGACCTCAATGATAAGCCTGTATTATTGATTGAAGGAAAAGCAAAAAACATCTGGCTATCACCCTGGGTATCCAATGAAGAAAAGCAATGTTCAATTTTTCTTTATGAACTGATGACCATGAATCTGGAAACAGGCAGTCGATAGCTGCGTTTCGGGCGGACAATTTTATTCAGGACATTATATTGCCCGAACGAGACATCAAGGCAACCCAGGGCGCGGCCCTGGACTGGGTTAGGCTGGCCCTTTGGGCCGGAATGGGGGAGTTGGGGAAAAGGGCGACCGGCGGGTCGCCCGTACCTGCATGATGAGCGAGGAATCCTTAACACTGAAATAGAACTATTTAAGCAGGATTAGTATCTATTCGCACATCACTGGTTTTCTATCCAATTGCATTATTCTTTATGGCTCATAGTCGAGGCTCTGGAGTTCCGCCGGCAACGCAGGCGGCATCTTGAGACGCTGCATCATCAGTCTCAGTTCGGTCTCCAGAAGCAGAGGCTTGGCCATCTGGGCGGCCAGTTCATTTGCTCGCTGCTTCAGTGCGGTGACCCTGTCGGGATTCTGTGCGGCAAGATTGTTCGTCTCGGTCGGATCCAGCGCTATATTAAAGAGTTCGATTTTTTCAGGCAACAGTGTTTGCCAGACTAATTTCCAGTCACCCTGGCGAACGCCTGCACAAAATGGTCCGACGTTATAAATAATCTCTGTGCGAGGAGACGGCTTGCCCTGGCTGAGAGTGGGCCAGACATCCATGCCATCCAGCGGTTTGGCCTTGCCGGTCTGCCCGCCCGCCAGGCCGACAAGGGTCGGGTACCAGTCCACGGCATGAATCATCCCGTTTACTGTGCTGCCGGCCGGAATGTGCCCGGGCCAGTTGGCAAAGGCACAGACCCGGGTACCGCCCTCATACACCGATGCTTTGCCGTCTCGATACGGTCCGTTATCGCAGGGAATTTTAACCTTGGACATATCACCTTCGCCGGCAAACATGGGATTATAGGTTCCGCCGTTATCGCTCATGAAAACAACTAGTGTGTTCTGCCGCATTTTCTTTTGTTCGAGGGCGGCCAGGACACGCCCGATCTGATCGTCCATGGCGGTAATGCTGCCCGCATAAGCACGACGGTTCGGATCGTCGATGTGTTTGTACTGGTCGAGGTATTCCAGGGGGGCCTGATAGGGCGCGTGAGGGGCATTAAAGGCCAGATACAAATAGAGCGGCACCGATGCATCCTGTTCACGAATAAGTTTTACGGCCTCGTTTCCAAACAGCGTCGTCGAATACCCTTCTTCGACAACCTGCTTGTTATTGCGGAACCAGTCCACCACATCGTGCTGCTGGTGCGTGAAGTAGTCAATTTCGCCGATCAGCGGGCCATACTGATGATCAAATCCGCGCTGCCGCGGCCAGTATTTCTGGTCCGCATGGCCAAGATGCCACTTTCCGATAATGGCCGTTTTGTAGCCGGCTTCCCTGAGAGCCTGCGGCAGCAGCCATTCGTCTGTCGGCAGGCCATACGGATGTGCGGAAAAGATAACCCCAGTCTGCAAACCGTACCGCAGCGGATAACGCCCGGTCATCAGGCCGGCACGCGTCGGCGTACACATTGACTGAGCATAGAACTGCTCCAGCTTTGCCCCGCCCGCAGCGAGAGCATCCATATTCGGCGTCTTGATATCCGACCCATGGAAACCAACATCTTTCCAGCCAAGGTCATCTGCAACGATAAAGAGGATGTTGGGCTTTATTCCTGAAGCAGGCTCCGCATGGGCAAGACCTGTTAACATGGAGCCGGTCAAGGCACTGCCCGCCGTGAGCCCTGCTGTTTGTTTCAGAAAATTTCTCCGCGTGAGACTGGACTCCTGATTATTTCTCATGATATGATCCTTGAATGAGTATGTTCTTTTGAAATAAACTGCATTGGAATTTTTCATCAGACGAATCAGGCCGGGTTCACTGTGGCTCATCCTTTTTACCAAAAGGACTACCAGCGGATTTCCATGCCCAGAATTGGCCCTCTGAACTGGCCATCCATGCCGAATTCACTGGTCCCGCTTCCGTTGCTGTAATCGATATCCAGGATACGATAACCGACCTTGAAACTGGATGTCTCACTAAGCCGGTAATCGAACCCTGCGACCAGGTTCCATGTTAAATCCGATGCCTCTCCGATCCCGAAGCCGCCGATATCCCCCCTGACGCCAAGCGCAAGAGTCTTATTAAGCTTAAACTCCAGGCGGGCGCCGATGATTGGATCAACCCATTCCCCTGTCTTTCTGAAAGTTCCCCCGCTGATTACGCCAGAAAGAGGTCCGCCCGGAACAATATCCAGTTCATTCATCATACGCATATATCGGCCTCCGCCTAACAGGTCGAATGTGATTTCTTGATTGCCTTCCTGCCCTGCCGATGCTTTAAAAAGGCGGCGGCCGATTCCAAACTCGAAGATGGTCATCTTCATGTCCATATCCGCCGAAACCAAACTCGTCGGCGTGCTGAAATCAGCCCCCAGGTCCATAAACATGCCATCCCCAAAAAACCCCCATTTGCCTGTCCATGCCTCCATACGCCCTATGAAAGCAAAATCCATATTCTTCAGCGTATCAGAGAAACTCACCTCCGCTGGGCCGGTGCGTCCTTGAAGGGTAATATCTCCATCGATTTCGGCGGCCCAGATATAAGGTGTCATCTCAATGTTCCAAACGTTTGCGATTTCAGGGTTTTGCTCAGAGGCGAAAACAGATAAAGATGTTATCAATATAAACGTTGTACTAAGAAAAACCTTTTTGGTTTTCATCGAACGTTCCCTTTATAGAAACGACTATTATTAGACATTATTTATAATTATTGTCTATTTTTGTTTACTTAATTATATTATTGCCCTTTCGTTATTTCAACTTTATTTGGATGGTCCAGGTGTGTTTAGCATATGCAAGTAGAGATGAGTTATGACTGCGACAAAATGGGCAACCGCGGGGGATTATCCCCACGCAATGCAGAAGGGATAAGAAGAGGCAGACACAGGCGTACTGGTATCGCACCTGCCGGGGGATTTTGAGGGATTATGTGTGGGGGGATTCTTTTGACTTTGCGGAAAAAGGCGTAAAGCGAGTCCGTAGTTTTCCCGATAAGACGAGCGAATAACCATAGGCTATTGGCGCAAGACATCCTGTTTGAACACCCCTGCCTGTATTTTAGTTGCTGTAAATTCAAATATATTATCGGGCTCTGCCGGGAAAGGATAGACGATGTTCAGGAAGATGAATTTGACGGTTCGCGGACGGATTTTTCTGCTTTTGGGATGCTTTGTCATCAGTATGCTGATTATGCAGACGGCCGGGTGGATGGTTCAGCGGAGTCTGTTCAATAAGGTTTATCTGCCGCTGTTTGCCGAAAAGGTGCTTGATACCCACAAGGTGACGATGCAATCGGGGGTGGAATGCCAGGTCAGTGCCCTGGTCGAAAAGCTCAAGGGGGTGACGGACCCGAAAGAACAGGCCGCGATTGTCGAACGCGAGACCGACCCGGTGCGGTTTTATGAAGACAAATCCGGGTATTTTTTCAGCTATATGACCGACGGGGTGAGGGTGAATGTGCCGACCAATAAGAGCCAGAATGGGCAGAATCTGATTGACCTGGAAGACAAAAAAGGCAATAAATTCATCCGGCAGTTGAGCGAGGCGGCCCAAAAAGGCGGCGGATTTGTGGAATATTATTTTGAGAAGCCGGGCAAGGGTGTACAGCCGAAATTATCGTATGTGAAAATGATTCCCGGAACGGCAATTTTTGTCGGGGCGGGCGTTTATATTGATAATGTGGAACAGGAAACCGGACTACTGAACGAGAAACTGGATAAGGCGAAAAAACCGTTTACCATCGGACAGATGTTTCTTTACGGTGTGATTGCGGCGGTGACGCTGGTGTTCAGCGGGCTGATTTCGCGCGATACGACCCGGCGGATTTCGTCGGCGGTAATGGCACTGCGGCAAAGCAGTGAAAGCATCCACAATTCGAGCCAACAGGTCTCCACGGCATCGCAGTCGCTGGCCCAGAGCTGCAGTGAACAGGCGGCGGTGCAGGAAGAAAGCTCTGCGGGACTGGCGGAGGTATCATCGATGACCAATCAGAACTCGGAGCATTCACGGCAGGCCAGCGCCTTGGCTGGACAGGCCGAACAGGCCGTCAGCGAGGGGTCGCAGGCAATCGCCCGCATGAACCAGGCGATTCAGAAGATACGCCAGTCGTCGGAAGAGACGTCCAAGATTATCAAGGTCATCGATGAGATCGCGTTTCAGACGAATCTGCTGGCGCTGAATGCCGCGGTGGAAGCCGCTCGGGCAGGTGAGGCGGGCAAGGGATTTGCGGTGGTGGCTGAGGAAGTCCGTAACCTGGCGATGCGCAGCGCCGAGGCAGCCAAGAACACCTCGTCGCTGATTGAACAGGCGGTTAACAACGCCGGTCAGGGTGTGGTATGTATTGAAGATGTCAACGCGTCGCTGGGGACGATTACCTCCGCCATCGGCAAGACCAATCAGATTATTGCTGAAATCGCGGGAGCGTCCCATGAGCAGGCGTCCAAACTCCAGCAAATTACCGCGTCCGCATCGGAAATCGACAAGACAACCCAGCAGAATGCCGCCATCGCCGAAGAAAGCGCCAGTGCCGCCAGTGAGCTGCAATCGATGGCTCAGGACCTGAATACCGTGGTGGGACAACTGCTGCAATTGGCCGGGTCGGGACAGGCTGCGGGAGCCAAGACAGCCCAGGGCAGAAATTCGCTTTTGCTGACAGACCATCTGTATCATCAGATTGCACAAGCACCCGGTAAGTCAGCCAGGCAGCGCGTTTAGATTTACGACTCTTTTGAAATAAAACAGGCCCGGCACGGGAATAGGCTTCCTCGTGTCGGGTCTTCTTTGTTTTGTAGATATTATCGCTTGACGCGGGCGTTGCCCTGCCAGATGCTCCAGACCTGCTCTTCATCGGCAGGCTGGGCATAGTCGGTCAGCATGGTGGTGGCTAAGGCGCCGGTGGCCCAGCCGAACTGACCCCATTTTTCAGGTTCCCAGCCTCGCAGAATGGCATAGAGCATGCCGCCGACGAAGCCATCGCCGCCGCCGATGCGGTCCAGGACGGTGATTTCGCGCGGCTCAATCACGTGCCAGTTGCTGCCTTCAGCGACGAGTGCACCCCAGAGATGGCAATTGACGCTGACGACCTGGCGGAGGGTGGTCGCAAAGACCGTGGCGTTGGGGAAAGCTTTTTTGGCGCTGTTGATCATGCCTTTGAAGCTTTCGATCTTGGCGGCGATGTCTTTGCCGCCGGCTTCGGGGCCTTCCAGCCCGAGGCATAACTGGAAGTCTTCTTCATTGCCGACGAGGATATCGGAGGCCGCGGCGATTTCGGTGAAGATGTCGTGGAGTTCCTTTTCGCGATTTTTCCAGAAGGAAGCACGGTAATTAAGGTCGAACGAGATGCGCGTGCCGTATTTTTTGGCGGCGCGGGCCAATTCCAGGCAGAAACGGCTGGTATCGGGGGACAAAGCGCCAATCAGGCCGGACAGGTGAACAATCTGGACGCCTTCCTGGCCGAAGAGGCGGTCGAGGTCGAAATCTTTGACATTGAGGGTCCGGCCAACTTCGCCGGCGCGGTCGTTATGGACGCGCGGGCCACGGCTGCCGTAGCCGCTGTCGGCGAGATTGAACTGGTGGCGATAGCCCCACGGGCCGCCCTGGTCCACTTCCTTGCCTTCATAGTCCATGTGCCGACCGGCAAGGTCATCCTTGATGAAGCGGGCGATGGGGCTGTTTTTGACGAATGTGGTCAGGACCTTGACCGGCAGGCCGAGGTAGGAACAGACGCTGGCGACGTTGGTCTCGGCGCTGGTGGCCTGCATGATGAGATTTCGGCCGCAGTGCATCGGCTGGCCGTCGGTGGGGGTCAGACGGACACCCATGCTGCTGGGAACAACAAGACTGTATTTATATTGTTTTTTCAGTTCGATGCCCATACTATCCTTTCTGTATTATTTATAGCCATTTATACTATTATTATCTTCTGTCTATTTTCTCACGATGTGAGTTATTTTACCAGAGGTTTTTGGAATATCAAGCAACAGGGTCTGAAAATCGGGCCGGATGGGGGCTTTGGGCTTGCAACTACGCCAAGGCTTAAGTAGGATAAAAGACACTGTATTAATATGACAAGAATAAGAATATAAGGAACAACACATGAAGTATTTCGGGTGCGTTCTTTTTGTTTTAACAGCAGTTTCGGGAGCGTGGGCGGAACAGGCCAAGACGGACGAGGCGGCTGCATCCCCTATGGCCAAGTGGGATATAACCGTTAAAGACCCCAATGACCCCAATGATTTGATGCGGACCAAGTGGGACTCGGTCGCGAAAGTCCTCCAAAATAAAGAGCTTGACGAGAAAGCCAAGGCGGATATTGTCGATTATATCATCAGCCCGGTCTTTGATTTTGAGCTGATGGGCAAGCTGGCCCTGGGCAAGACCCACTGGCCCAAGCTGAACGCTGCGGACCAGAAAACCTTTACGGCGCTGTTTGTTCAGCGGCTCAAGGCCTCGTACCGCGACAAAATCATGATGTATAAGGATGAACAGGTCGAGTTTCAGCCGGCGGTGCAGAAAAAAGAGATGATTCAGATTCCGATGACGCTGATATCCAACAGCAAAAAAACCGCCATCCTGTACAAGCTTCACAGGCTGGATAAAAAATGGAAAGTCTATGACGTCGAGATTGAAGGCGTCAGTATTCTGCTGACTTATCGGTCGCAGTTCGATGATATCCTTGCCCGCGGGACGGTGAAGGATTTACTGTCGCAGTTGGAAAAATCGTCGGGTTCCTAACCCTTTGCATCCCAACGGACCTGCATAATGAACCTGCTGAACGCAATAACCGCCTTTTTTTTCGACCGGATCATTCTGCGCCATCCGGCTGCAGTCCTTGTTTGCCTGGTGGTCACGGCGGGATTTCTGGGCTACCATGTCAAGGATTTCGGGCTGGACGCCTCGGCGGAAACCCTGGTGCTGGAAAACGACGCGGATTTACGCTATCTGCGGCAGATCAACGCCCGCTACCAGCAGACAGACTTTCTGGCCCTGGCTTATACGGCGAAGGGGGATTTGTTTTCTGAGCCGTCACTTCATCAGCTCAGGATGCTGCGGGACGAACTGGCGGCGTTGCCAAATGTCTCCTCTGTGGTCACGATTCTCGACGTTCCCCTGCTGCAAAGCCCTCCTTTGTCGCTGAGCGACTTAACCCAGCAACTGCCCACGCTGAGACAGCCGGAGGTGGATCGGGCCCTGGCAAAAAAGGAGTTCCTGGAGAGTCCTCTGTATCACAACCTGCTGCTGAGTGCCGACACCCGGACGACGGCGATACTGATCTATTTTGCCGATGATCCCTTGTATAATGAATTGCTGCAGAAACGAAATCAACTGCGTGAAAAAGAAACCCTTGGAGCCCTTACGCCGCGGGAACGCGTTGATTTAGACCAGGTCATCAAAGACTTCCGGCGCTGCAGGGATCAGGCCCGCATCGTCCGTCACCAGGATATTGGGGCGATACGCACCATTATGGATAAGCATCGCAGCGATGCCGATCTGTTCCTGGGGGGGGTGAGCATGATTGCCGACGACATGATCACCTATGTCCGGAATGACCTGAAGATATTCGGCACGGGGGTCACCCTGTTTTTGATGATTATGCTGGGCGTCATCTTCCGGTCTTTCCGCTGGATCTGGCTGCCGATGCTGTGCTGCGTGGTTTCGGTAGTGTGCATGATGGGTCTGCTGGGCTTTTTCGGATGGGAGGTCACGGTCGTCTCCTCCAATTTTGTATCGCTGCAATTGATTATCACTCTGTCCATTGCAATCCACCTGGTCGTGTATTATCGTGAATTATTAAACCAGGCTCCGGACCGCCCCAATCACCAGTTAATCCTCGACACGGTCTGCCATAAAATCAAGCCGTCGGTGTATTGCGTGCTGACTACCATTGCCGGTTTTGCATCGCTGCTGCTGGCCGACATTCTGCCGGTCAGCACGTTCGGCTGGATGATGATTGCCGGCCTGGTTGTATCCCTGATCATCACGTTTCTGCTGTTTCCGGCAATCCTGATCCTGCTGCCCAAAGAAGCCCCTCAAAGGAACAAAGGCCGGGGATTTGCCTTAACGCCAATCCTGGCTCAATGGACTCAGGCACGGGGCAGCCTGATTCTCTGTCTGTGCGGGGCGATTGTGATTCTCAGTATCGCGGGGATTTCAAAGCTGACGGTGGAAAACTGCTTTATCGATTATTTCAAAGAAAGCACCGAGATTTATCAGGGCATGAAATTAATCGACCAGCGGCTTGGCGGCACAACCCCGCTGGATGTGATTGTGGACTTTGCAAAACCCGAGGCATCCCCTGCGGCTGTGACCCCGGCTGCGGCGGAAACAGACGATGTCTTTGAGGCCTTTGATGAACTGGATCAGGCCCAAAGCCAGGACAAGTACTGGTTCACCGCAGAGAAAATGGATCGCATAACTGCGGTTCATCACTATCTTGAAAAGCTGCCGGAAACCGGCAAGGTTTTGTCGCTGGCCAATATTATGGCGATTGCCTCCGGACTTAAAGGCGGCGATCTGGACAGCCTTGATTTATCGCTGCTGTACAGCGAGACTCCCGAACAATTCAAGGCGCTGCTTATCGCCCCTTATGTTTCGGTGGACCAGAATGAAGCCCGCTTTCAGATTCGCATCAAGGATTCCGAAAAGGGATTACGGCGCAACGAGCTTTTGAAAAAAATCCGAGCCGAACTTCCCGCCGCCTCCGGCCTGGATCCGCAGCAGATTCATCTGACGGGCATGTTTGTGCTCTACAACAACATGCTGCAAAGCCTGTTCGGTTCTCAGATACTGACGCTCGGATTGACGGCGCTTTTGCTGACCGGGATGTTTCTTGTGCTGTTCCGATCGGTTAAGATTGCATTGATTGCCATTTCCGCCAACCTGCTGCCGATCGGCGCAGTGCTTGGCATCATGGGCTGGCTGCATATTCCCCTCGATATGATGACCATTACGATTGCGGCCATCAGCCTGGGCATCGCTGTCGATGATACGATTCATTACATCCACCGATTCAAACGGGAATTTCAGGACGATCCCCGGTATGTGCCGGTCATGCACCGATGTCATGGCAGTATCGGTCATGCCATGTACTATACCTCGATAACCGTGATTATCGGCTTTTCCATTCTGTCGTTGTCCAACTTTATTCCGACAGTCTATTTTGGTCTGCTGACGGTGATGGCGATGGTCATTGCACTTCTGGCGGCCCTGACACTGCTGCCGGAATTGCTGATTCTGGTAAAACCGTTTGGCAAAGAAATTCCGAATTCAACAAAACCATCAGGAGAATGATTCATGAAATGGACGCTGTTGATTGTTATCGTTTGTGTCCTGGTCACAGGATGTGCGACGACGCCCAAAAGCATCCCTGCTGTGGCTGAGATGCCCGCGGAGTCGGATTCCGTTGAGGCAGGCGACACCGATTTTGCGGAGTTCGATGCCTTTGAAGAAGAGCTTTCCAGCAAGACGGTCAAGATGGCTGACCCGCTGGAATCGTGGAATCGCCTGATGTTCAATACCAACGATGTGCTGTACTTCTGGGTCCTGAAACCCGTCGGGCAGGGGTATAAGGCAGTCGTGCCGGAGCCGGGACGGGTCGGGATTCGCAATGTCTTCCAGCATATCACCACGCCGGTCCGCTTAGTCAATTGCCTGCTGCAGGGCAAGTTTCATTCGGCCGGCAATGAAGTCAATCGCTTTGTCATCAATACCACCTGGGGTGTGCTGGGCATCTGGGATCCGGCCCTGGAAAAAGGGAAGATCGAACCGGCCGATGAAGACTGCGGACAGACATTGGCAGTGTATGGGTTGGGGGATGGATGCTACCTAGTCTGGCCGCTGTTTGGACCATCGACATTGAGGGATTCAGCGGGCATGGCCGGGGATTATTTTTTGAATCCGACGGTGTATATCGAAGACTCCA
>CAZKAI010000018.1:21451-48310 GCA_964550565.1 uncultured Pirellulales bacterium | reverse complement strand
GGTGCCGATACATCCGAGGGTGATGCGGTTGGACGGAGCGTCCTGTCCGCGCACTGTCGAAGGGACATACGCAGGAAGCCACAAAAGACCCGCCGCGGAGAGTGTTCTTTTCACAAATCCGCGACGAGTTATATTATTTTGAGAACGATACATTCAATACTGTTTAATTTAATTTTACTGTTTCAGGTTCAAAACCCATCTCAGCGGCAACGAGATACACTGCAAATCCCACAATAAAGGACATTAATGTTTCAAGGCCATACGAAAAACCGATACCCGGCAGCATTCCAAGAATTCCAACGATAAAGCCCACTGCCCAGGCAATATAACCGGCCCAATTAATGCCTTTACGAGGACCGCTCCAGCCGCCCTGACGGATATAATCGGCCGTCATAGCCCCAATGATCGGGCCGAAAGACGCGCCGATCAGCAGGAAAAAGCCCACCAGGTTATTGGCAATACCCGTCGCAGCCAGAACCACTCCAACGACTCCGGCAGCCAACGTCATCCCGACGCGCGGGAGTTTGGGGAACATCGTCGAAAAGGAATTCGCAGCAAGGAATGCACAGAAACCTGTCGGACAGATACATGCGGCAACAAAAACCCAGTACATAATTTTTGACAATCCGCCAATCGTGCCAATAGAGCCGATGAAAGCAGCGAATACATCGACTTTTCCAGTGGCCATCCCGGTTTTAACCGCCAGCGTCGGATCATTTCCCATCGCTCCGGCAATTGTCAATAACGCAAATGTTCCAGCAACCAGGGCGGCGATGGTGATGCCCACAAAACCTCCCAGCACAACATCTTTTGAATCCCGGCTGTTGGTGGCAAAATCCGCACCGGCCGCACCCGCGGTTGCGAAGAATCCGGCGGTTGCCTGCAATGCCGCAAATGCTCCAAGTCCCAATACTGGAATGAGACCCAGCGAACCGGCAATTCCTTCGGCTCCCTTAAAATTGGAGATACCACTCATATTGGACAACCCGGCGATAATAATCACAACCAAGGGGAAAATGGGAATCCAACTGGATAACCATCCAAGCCAACTGATACCAACAGCCCCCACAAACGCAAAAGCCAATCCCCAGATCGCACAAACAATCCAGAAAAACGCGGTTCCGCCGCTGCCGTCTTTACCTATGGCCTGCATGAAAAACGAGGCGGCAGAAAAGGTAAATACCGCATGCCAGCCAATCTGAAGGATTCCCATGAGGATCCCCGGCATGATGATGCCGCCCTGCGTGCCAAAGGTGGAAGATCCTACCACATACAGCGGCAGGCCGGTACGCAGGCCCAGCATGGCAGGAGCATAATACAGTGCAAAACAAAATAGCGCACCAATCAGCAACCCCACAAATCCGGCCCATACACTGCCATATTGCAAGGCTCCAGCCATACCCGCCATAAATGGAACAGAAAGAAAAATACCGGCATACGACGGAGCGGTATTCTTGTACCACGGTGCACGTTTGTCCATCGGGTTTGCTTTGGCTGCACTGAGATAATTCGGTAACATTTCATTTGCCATAGCCTGGTCCTCCTGATTGGGCCATTCTAAAATTAATTGTTATTTATTCCAGCAGAGCGATTCTCTGCTTTACGCTCGACAATCACGAATCACTTTTGCACGAATCGCCAGATACGTCTGCGCGATTGCCACCATGACAAAGCACAGCGTACAGTAACGATGAATCCACAGCAGCATGTCCTGGCCATGGGTACCGAAGATCGGATACATGCTCAGCACCATCGTCAGGCTGATGGGCAGCGTCAGCAGCAGCAGCATCCAGAAGCCGGCCCTGCGAAGACAGGCTTCCGCTGAACATCCGCAACCGGCAGTATGCGACCCGGCCTTGCAGATAAAGGCATTGGCCCAGGTGACTGCCAGAAACGCCATGCAGAACACAAATACGCCGGCGAAAGTGGCGTGAATCATGAGCAGCCAGCCGGCAATACGCGAGCCGAAGACTACCGGGCCAAAGCCGGTCAGAATCAGCACCAGCACCGCCAGCATGGCCAGCAGATACACGAGTTTGCGGATGCGCCCGATCCATGTCAATTGCTGTTCGAGAAAGAGCATCGTGAACAGATGCACACCGCGGCGAATAAGCCCCATCGCCGATAATCGAGGTCCGCTGCCGCAGGGGAAAATCAGTGCGTGAAGCAGAACCAGCCCGATCACAGCACCGAGTCCAAAAATGGAAATCCATTGAAACATATTAAGCCTTATCCTCCACACAGACGCGGGTTATCGCAGATAATGCCTTCAGCCCGTACAGCAGCAAGACCAGAGCGATCAAGCCGCAGGCCGACCAGGTCACAACCTTCAGCCACGGACGGAATACAAACGAGAAATTAAACGCCCAGACATACATCCTGCTGACGCCCTGCAGGCTGACCATTTCCACCGGCTCCAGACCCGCAGGTACCGGACCATCCACGGGCAGTTTGGCAAAGAAGAACGGCGAATCAGTCGTATGGCAATCGGCACAGGTTTTGGCTCCCAGAGACTGATCCTTGGGACGCACATCGTGAGCCAGCGGCCAGGCGTACGGAGCGGCCGCAGTATGCGATTCGGTCAACAGCTTGCCGTCTTCGCCAAGTTTATACATCTTGCCCGAACAGATATACACGGGTGTTTTTCGCTCGTCGGACTGTAATGCGGTTAATATGACAGCAATCTGTTCTTCCGACAGCGTCATCCAGTCGTTTTCTTTAGGCTCGTTGCCCTGGACAGCAGAGCTGACCGCATCGGACACATCGCGGGGCAACAGCGGTTTGACTTCGTTGTTATCCAGTGCCGCCCAAAACGCCGGCCAAATCAGGCGATAAGGACCGATTTTGCCGCCCTGGCCTTTCATCAGCACCGGCTCATAGACATGCGGCAGCTTCATATCAACTTTGTGCTTGCCGTGCAGGCCCAGCTTGTGAATACCGGCAGTACGCACCTGCCCGGCGGTTTCCTGAGGGGCTGGTCCGCTATGACAGGCGGTGCAGGTCAATTTTTCAAAATGAATGGTCGGGATACCCGCATGGTTGGGGGTCGGGGAACCCAGCCGTCCTGCTGCGGTTTCCTGCCCTTTGGGGCCCAGGTGGCAGCCTTCACAGGTCAGACCGGCCATATCCGGATTGTCCGTTTCGTAGCCGCGGGCAATCTGGTGGTCAGTGCCATGCCGGTGACAATCGGTACATTTCAGGCCTGAATGCAGGTGAACGTCTTCATCGCGAGTCCATTCCGAGTGTTCGGACATGGACATATCCTGCACGGAATGGCAGAAATAACACCGTTCATTGGAGACATTGCTGGTAATATTTATAAAGACCTTCTCGTCTTTATCGAAAATCGAGGGGTTGTAGGCGACGGTGATTCCCTTATCGACGGTCGGATCGAAAAAGTCCGACAACGCCGAGGCGGTTCCATTCACAACAGCCATTCCGGTTGCCGCGGTATTGATCCAGCGGTAATTCTGCCGACCCGCCTGCAGGGCCGCCAGGCTTTGATCCTGGCGGAAATCGGCATTATGGCAGGCCAGACAGTTGACCTCCCAGGTACCGCTGATTTCCTTGCGGAGCATGACCTGCGGATCCTCTTCAGCATCGGTGAACTTTCCGAAGTGATTGCCGGGTATGTGGCTGCTGAAAGCGCTGATAAAATCCCACTGGCTCATGCCAAGCTGCGTGGTACTGTACACTCCCGGCCAGTTGCGTTCCGAGATGGGCAGCACGGTTCGGGTTTTCGGGTCGGCCAGCACAAAAGGCTGTCCCGGGCGGCCATCGTTTTTCTGCGGGTCGGACAACTGAAAATGCCAGCCATGCGTAATCACATCAAATGTGTGGCATTGGCCGCACGTTTTTTCCATGGAAAACGGCCTGGCATCTGCATCCGCGGCACGTATCGCAATGCCGGATTCATCCATCAATTGCATCAGGTGGACCGGCGTGTAGCGGTTTCCATCGTTACTGTCGCCAATCAGGGCCTCCTCGGCCCATGCCCACCCGCTGCCCAGAATGACCAGCAATACACATCCTAATCGTCGTTTCATCCTGCGTTCCATCCGCCGACTAAACCTTGAAATCTTCGGGTTTGAATTCCAGCTTGCATCCTTTTTCGATGGCTTCGTTGATCTTCAGCACGGTCACGGCTGTTTCGTAGCCGATTTCAGCGGGGCAATTCAATTTAGCCTTGCCGCGAATGGCATCGAAAAAGTTCACCAGATGCGGCTGATGATACGCAACACTCATGGTCACCGGGATTTTGTATTCCGCGGCCGGAACGGATTCACGCAGATCGGCGGTGACGTTCTCGTCTGCTTTTTTGGCGAGAATACCGCCGGTTTTATTGATGTATCCCTTGGCCACCCAGGGTTCCCATTTCTGCTCATCCACCCAGGATTCACGATAGATGCTGCCGCGGGCGGATGCTTCAGTAATCAACAGGGTCCCTTCGTCGCCCATGAAGCATTCATAATAACCATTGGCGCTGTTGGTCGTCGTGGTCTGATAGGAGGCGCGCACAATGCCTTCTTTGGTCTTGTATTCATAGATGGTAATCACATTATCATACCATTCATGATCGGTCCAGTAGTCGGTGCCGCCGCTGGCAACCACGCTGATCGGCTGAGCATCGAGGAACCAACTGTAAATATCAATCTGGTGAGAACCTAAATCGACGATAGGACCTCCGCCCAGACCTTTGTACCATCGCCAGTTCATAAATTGCTTCATGTCCTTGAAGCCGTATTTGTTGAGCGTGGCTTCGTCGATTTCCTGTCCGGGAGGACAAACATTGTCGATACAGGCCTGACGGCTGCGATTCCACTGGCCGTTGATGGTGGTAATCCGGCCCAGCAGTTTGGCTTCCTGGATGTATTTTTCATAACAGTGACGGTAGCGGGGATTGCTGCGGCGCTGATGGCCGATTTGCAGCAGCTTGCCGGTCTCTTTGGCGGTCAGAGCCATCTGTTTTGCACCTTCAAGGGTATTGCTCATCTCTTTTTCGCAATACACATGGAGGCCCTTTTTCAGACAGGCAACGGTCTGCTCAGCATGCCAGAAATCCGGTGTTGCGATAATCACAGCATCCAGATCCGTTTCTTTATCCAGCATTTCCTTATAATCGACATATGGAGTCCCCTTGAAACCATACGCTTTGTAAGCATTGAGGGTCTTGGAAACGCGCGCGAGATTTCCCTTTTCCCAGATATCACAAACAGCCACAAAACGCATATTCAAGGTTTTACCCATTTTGGCAATAGCGTTCATTAGGGCCTGTCCCTGCGGGCCAGCTCCCAGCAAGGCAACGTTAATCGTGTCTTTATTGGCATCATCAGCGCCATAGGCACTGCCGGCAACAAACAGTCCGGCTCCAATGGCGGCCGTGCTCTTCATAAATGTTCTGCGGTCTAATTTCTGCGTCATTGTTAAATCTGCCTTTCCGTCAATTCAGTTCTTTAATTTTGATATTTCGATACCAGACCTTCACACCGTGGTCCTGAAGACCGATAAAACCGGTCCTGGGCAAATCTTTATAGGCCACGTCAAACTTGTTCTGCGTGCCATCCGGATTTTTATGCGCTTCGGTCCATTTGTCAAGATTCATATTGATAACCTGCTCAGAATTTAAGACCACCTGGATGATGGGGCCTTTGGCCTGAATGGTCAGACGATTCCATTGTCCAGCCGGCAGAACGGCATTGCGGGTCGGCTCGAGGATGTCATAAATGCCCCCGCAAACATGCTTGGAAACGGCTTCACCGGCATTGTCGGCAACCTGAACTTCCACCCAGGGCAGCCAGTTGTGGTCACCGGCGCGGACAAACACGCCGCTGTTGGTCTTGGATTCCAGCTTGAATTCCATATCGACCACGAAATCACTGTATTTGGCCTTGGTCCAGATATCCTTGCTGCCGGCCTTGAGTTCCAGAACGCCCTGCTGCGAAGTCCAGCCGCCGGCTTCGAAATCTGCGTTGGACAAATCTTCGGCAAACAGCGGCTTCCAGCCGGTCGGTTTCAGTTCAGAAGCAACTTTGTTGAAATACAGCAGGCTCTGATAGATAAAAGGCGAGTTGTTTTCCCATGCGGTTTCATATTCAATGGAGAAAGTTCCCTTGTATCCCTGCCGGTGCAATTCCTCAAGAATGCCTTTCATGCGAGCTTCCCCGGTACCCCAGACAATATCTTCGCCGTTACCGATTTCCTTGATGTGGATGGAACGAAGGCGGCCATTGAGCTGCTTGAGACATTCGACTGGATCCAGGCCGGAACGGACCCAGTGTCCGACATCCGTGCAGGCACCAATCCATTTACTGCGGCCTTCGCAAGCCTGTAATACGGTTTCGGGATTCCAATAGCGGGAGGGCTTGGGGTGATTATGAATGGCCAGACCAATCTGGAATTCCTGACACAGTTTGTCCAGTATTTCCATCTGTTCAAGCGAGGGCTCGGAAACGATGGTTTCGACTCCCATATCTTTGGCAAATTCAAATACTTTTCTGGCTTCAGCTTCATTATTTCCCAGCCCAACGACGCCGAAGTTGACCAGGGTCACACCTTCTTTGGCCAGTTTTTCCTTGACCTGCTTGCGGAATTCGGCAGGCATGGAAACATCCATCTTGATATCTTTATTTTCAGGCGACAGGCTCTGACCGGGGAAGGCTTCAATCCAGCCCAGACCCAAAGCCCGTGTTTTTTCGATAGCTTCATAGAAGGTAAACAGCCGGAAAGTCCAGGCCTGGGTGCCGATACGCCAGTTCTGGTATGCATCGGTCTTTGGATGAGACTTCAAATCTTCGGCCATCACCGTTACTCCCAAAATACCTAATAAAACAAATAATGCCACTTTTTTCATCGTATTCATATCCCAACCTTTCTATGTTTGATATCTGAATAAAACTGTATTTTCAGCCTGATTTTACAACGACCAGCCTTCGCGGTAAAGATGTTTTACATATTGATTTGCTTCGGGCAGATTGGTTGCCTGCATGGCCTGGCCATCCCAGCGGATTTTCTGGCCCGGATAGTACAGGGACAAATTGCCCATCAGCACCATTTCTGTCAGGGGGCCGGAGAAGTCAAAATCGGCGCAGGCTTTTTCGCCTGTTTTACAGGCATTCACCCAATTCATTTCATGCGAAGTCGCAATTCGCGGCAGCGTCTTTTCGGGCCTCTTGACATCTTTCATCAGACTGTACGGCAGCAATTGCGTACCATTGAGAAGTTTGCCTTTTTCGCCGACAAAAATCATGCCGCCTTCCGGGCTTAACTTCCGCCCTTCTTCCATCTCCGGCGGCACATCCGGCATTAAACCGCCGTCGTACCAGGTGATTTTGACCGGAGGCATATCCTCGCGGGCAGGAAATTCATACACGATCCGCGACCCGGTGGGGAATGTCTCGACAATATCCTGCCGCTGCCAGTCCAGAGGAGGATTGGCATAGCTGCCCTGAACCGAAGTCGGATAGTTGAGCTTCAGGGCCCAGAAGACCCGGTCAAACGAGTGACAGCCGATATCCCCGAGCGCGCCGGTTCCGAAATCCCGCCAGCCGCGCCATTTAAAGGGGTGGTAGATGGGATGATACGGACGCATGGGCGCCGGACCAATCCATAAATCCCAATTTAATGAGCCGGGAACGTTAGGAGTTTCTGCAGGCCGGCCAATCCCCTGCGGCCAGACGGGACGGTTGGTCCAGATATGAACTTCGGTAACTTTGCCGATAGCCCCGGACCATATCCATTCACACGTCAGGCGAACTTCTTCGGTACTATGGCCCTGGATACCCATTTGCGTGGCCACTTTATATTTGCGGGCGGCCTCGGTCAGAAGTCGGGCTTCATCCACCGTCCGCGTCAGGGGCTTCTGCACATAAACATGCTTGCCCCGTTTCATGCATTCCATGGCAATGACGGCATGGGTATGATCCGGGGTTCCAATCATGACCGCATCAATGTCTTTGCCCATGTCATCGAGCATCTTGCGGTAATCCGCAAAGACCTTTGCCTTGGGGTATCTTTTGAAAACAGGCCCTGCATAACCGCTGTCCACATCGCACAAAGCCACGATGTTTTCGGTGCCGGCTACCGCATTAACGTTATTTTGCCCCATACCCCCGATGCCCACGCCGGCAACGTTGAGTCGGTCATTGGCCGAGGGTTTTCCTTCCTCACCAAATACGGAAGAAGGAATAAAAAGAAACGAAGCGGCCCCCGCCGACAAGCCTCCAAGAAAACTGCGTCGTGATACTCTTGAACCTGGGTCGGAAAACGAGCCGTTTCGTTTCTTCATTGCTATCTGCCTGTTCAGTCACCTTATCTTTGAGCTTATGTCTGAATTACAGAGACCAGCCTTCACGATAAGCAGGATTGACATATTTATTCAGTTCAGGGAAGTTGGTCACTTTCATGTTGTCGCCATCCCAGAGAATCTTTTCGCCGGGTTTGAACAAGCTGAGGTTGCCCATCAGCACCATTTCCGTAAACGGTCCGGCGTAGTCAAACGGCGTAGAGGCTTGTTTGCCGGATTTGCAGGCTTCCACCCAGTTCATTTCATGGCTGGTTTCCACTCTGGGCAAAGTCTTTTCAGGCCGTTTGTAATCTTTCATTTTGCTGTATGGAATCAACTGTGGACCCTTGCCATAGCAGCCGCACATCAGTTTGCCCTTGTCGCCGACAAACAGTACGCCACCGTCGCCGTCACCCATCTTGCGACCCGGCTCCAGTTCATCCGGCCGTTCCGGCAGAAGACCGCCATCGTACCAGTGAATCTTCACCGGGGGCATATCGCCGCGGGCGGGGTATTCCAGATGAATCATCGAACCGAGCGGATAGGATTCATCGACGCCCTCTTTTTCCCATTTTTTAACAACATTCGCGGCATAGGTTCCCTGCACGCTGGTTGCATATTTCAGTTTTAACGCCCAGAAGACCGGATCCAGGATATGGCAGGCCATGTCACCCAGAGCACCTGTCCCGAAATCCACCCATGCACGCCAGTTCCAGGGATGATAGGCGGGATTGTATGGACGCATCGGGGCTGGCCCAATCCATAAATCCCAATCCAGCGATTCGGGAACCGCCGGAGTTTCAGTCGGACGTGCCAGGCCCTGCGGCCAGACGGGACGGTTGGTCCAGGCATGCACTTCGCGGACCTCGCCGATGGCGCCATCCCAAATCCATTCACAAATCAGACGAATGCCTTCACCGCTGTGGCCCTGATTACCCATCTGGGTAATCACGTTGTATTTGCGGGCCGCTTCCGTCATCATGCGTGCTTCATAAACGGTTTTGGTCAGGGGTTTCTGGACATAGACATGTTTGCCGCGCCGCATGCATTCCATGGCGACAACGGCATGGGTATGATCGGGCGTAGCTATCACAACCGCATCGATATCCTTGCCCATTTCATCCAGCATCTTGCGATAATCTTTGAATTGTTTGGCTTTGGGATGATTTTTAAAGGTGCCGGCCGCATACGAAAAATCCACATCGCACAGTGCCACGATGTTTTCTGTTTTGGCTATCTCACCGATATTCCCACCACCCATTCCTCCAACACCAACACCTGCCACATTTAACTTGCGACTGGGCGGAGTCTGCCCGTCAGCCCCTAAAACATGACTGGGTACGATAGTAAATAATGCCATTCCTGCTGCAGAACCAAGAAAATCACGACGCGATAATCCCTGTCCCGCCTTTTTTTGCTTATCCATTCTTCTCTCCAAAAAATAGATTTTATTATTCCGGCTATTTACTACCTGCGATAGCCTCTATATTATTTACTGGTTTGCCATCCGGAGTTACCACTCGCAGACAGAAACCCCATTCGCCTGAACCCTGAACCACTTTAACCAGAACAGGATTGTCGCCTTTTTTTAAGCTGACGTTGACCTTGTCACTGGCTGGAGTCACCGGCCGAACCTCTTTTTTCGTGTGAATCAGCTTGCCATCCAGCCAAATCATGACACCGTCGTCGCTGCCAACCTCAAAAACAGCGTCGACTTGGGCCTCGGAAACGAGATTCGTCCGAAGATAAGCGACCCTGTCGTTTCCAGATAATACTCTTCCTATGTTAACCAGCCAAAACTGGTCTTGATTATCAGACATCGGCATCGGCTTCCAAGTTACACTTCCGGCATTAGTTTCTGGAACAAATTTTATATCATACAAATCATTGGCCGTTTTTTGTGCTTCCATGTAAGGTTCAGATATATCCCATTTTAGTATATATCCCGCTTTTTTATCCAATTCACGGTATATTTTACCGGCCTGTTCTTTCAGAGAATTATTGGAGGTTGTTTCCATGATTTTCTGCAAAGCCGCCTTGGCTTTTGTCGATGTCAGTCCCGAGCCTATTTTGGAACAGATACTCACAATGGCAACTTCGGCCTCAGCTTTTAATTCAGGATTTTCCATCGCTGTTATAGCTGCATTCAGTGCTTTTTCACTGCCATAGGCACTCAGTGCACTGAGGACCTGCTTTTGTTCTGCACTGCGATTCACCAAAGTCATCGCATTGGCAATTTCATCTACAATCTGGTCGGTGGAACGAGCGGAATCTTTGCTGACCATCCTTAAATAGGAGCGGAAAGCAATGACTTTGGTCTTTTCATCCTGGCTCGTTTCCGCAACCTGTTTCATCTCTTTAGCAAAATCGCTGCCCGGCCAGTCCGACATAGCACGAAAAGCAGCCTGAGCAATTTCCACATCCGCAGCGGCAGCCTGCTTACGGAGAAAATCAACGGTCTGGCTGTCTCCAACGCGTCCAATCACTGCCAGCAATGCTATTTTTGCATTCTTGTCTTGTGTTTTATCATAGGCCTCTGTCAGGCCTTTGGCACTGCCCTGCCCTTGAGACTGCTTTCCTGCCACGGACACAACAAGGCTCTGTACGGCATTATCCGGCTTTTCCACCAACAGCGCAACCAATGCTGACAAATCTTCCGGTGCAGCGATAAGCTGCAGTGCCCGAACTGCTTCCTGCCGGATGCGGTTATCATCGCCGCGGGCCAGAGTCAGCAGGCTGCTCATGGCCGCACGAATCTGCCGCTGGCCGGTGGTGCGGATCAATTCCCGGCAAACCGCTTTGTCGGCATCACTTGCTGCCGGTTTCTGCAGCATGGTCACAATCGTCTGATTGACATTTTTGTCGGACAGGGTGTCCAACGTATAGCGGGCCAGATCCTGTTCTCCTCGATCGGTCGCACGGGCGGCGGTCTGAGCCAGCACTTCGACGCAGTCTGCATCACCCACAACCTGCAGCGCTGCGACGGCGGCGTTTCGAACTTCCACAGATTCGCTTGCCATGGCCTTCATTGCATAATTTTTACCCGCGGCATTCCCGCTGGCGGCAATGGCACCCAGCATACGCACCTGCTGGTCAGCCGGGAGGGTGTTGGCTCCGGCCAGGATTTTCTCCAAGGCTGCGGCATCCTTGACCTCACGAACCAAAGTAATCGCAGCGGTCATCACAATCGGATCTTTGTCCTGCAGCGCAGGGACAATCACTTTTTCGGCCGGCCCGGTTTGCAGCTGCACCAGCCCTCGCAACGCTCCGGCCCGAATAGCCGATGGATAATCGGGACCATAAAGCTGCTGATAGATTGCCGCGGCTTTTGTATTCTGTGCTTTTTGAGCACAGCTCAGGAGGGCATCCAGAAGCAGCATTTTATTATCCTGTGAGATGGTCTTGACTGAGGCCATCAGTGCATCAGCGGCATCGGCGGTACCGATTCTGCCCAGCGACAAAACCGCTGCAGCGGAGATTGCCTGCGAGGCATCTCCTATCAATTCACTCAGCGGCTTGACTGCCGAAGCTGTCTTTCGGGCACCCAGCGAGGAGATGACGCCGATTTTAATCTTTTCGTCCTGTGTTTTTGTTAAAAGTCCCAGCAGGGTCTGATCTGCTGCATCTCCCGGAATACGTTCAAGGGCATAACGGGCAATATCGGATGTTTTGGGATCGGCCAGCATGGGAGCGAGCACCGGGAGCGATTTTTCTGTGCCGAACAATCCGAGC
The DNA here is from genome assembly GCA_964550565.1 of uncultured Pirellulales bacterium. Lineage (GTDB taxonomy): Bacteria > Planctomycetota > Phycisphaerae > Sedimentisphaerales > Anaerohalosphaeraceae > Anaeroglomus. The sequence goes on along the minus strand of CAZKAI010000018.1, from coordinate 36,297 downwards.
TGACGACAGAACATGTCTTTGGCATCATACGGAACAGACGCATCCTGCAAGGCCGCCAGAATCCCGGTTTCAATTTCTGCCAGCGAGGCGGGATCGTCTATCCAGGTAACAATCATCTCCTGCAACTGCGTAAACGACAGGCGGCTTTTACCATATTCATAGGTTTTGGCCTGTTTGATCACATCATCGACTTTCCCCTTATCCAATGGGGCCGGCAGCGGTTTGGTCGGGACATCGTAATCTCCCAGAGCAAACTGAATCCCCGCCAGATAATGCTGCAACACGGCCGGCGTCCAGGTCAGGTAATGATTATGCCCCAGGGAGCAATAAAACACCCTGCCTTTCCCCCAGTTTTTGATCCAGGTTATACCGGTATCAGCATCCTTGGATGGAACGCCCGGAGCATTTCGGGTCACCTCATCCAACATATCCAGACTCATCAGGACAAGCTGTTTGCTGCGGGAATACAACGGCGCGGCAGTCAGGTATATTTCATCATTAACCTTGAATCCCTTGCCTTCGAACATCTTCATCAGGGGGTGATTGGGCTGATCAATCTTGATCGCCCAGGTTCCGCCTCCCGTCCAGGGATGACTGGTGAACTGTCCGCCCATCATCTCGGCGGCTTCGGGCCATTCATAGAAATTGTCCGTCGCGGCATGAATGCCAATCACGCCCTTGCCGCCTTTGACGAAATTCATGAATGCGGCTTTTTGCGCATCTGTAAAAACCAATTTTGTTGTGTTGTTCAGACAGACCGCATCATATTTTTGAAGATTCTGTTCAGTGAAGACCGCCATATCATCGGAAAAATCCGCTTTAAATGCGCCGGTTTTGGCAGACATGATTTCCAGGACTTTAACCCAGTAGGGGATGCTGCTGTGCTTGAATCCATCACATCGACTGAACACCAGAACGGCTCTCTGGCGGGCAGGTGCGACAACTGGCTTATCCGGCATCGCCGCAGTGATTTTGCTTACCTCATCCTGCGTTACAGCATTGGCCGGACGGCTGAATCCCATCATTATTCCACACAACACAACGGCTATCAACCCATTCTTAAACATGTCTTAACTCTCCTATCGTGCTTAATCTTATTTGTCCTGATTGTTGTTTCAGGTTGAAATTTTCACATTATTTTCCCGCCGACAGACCTGTTAGAGAAGCCACGGGCTTCGCATGGTTCTGCCGAGCATTTTTTCCGCCACCGGATCATTGAGAATCTGTTCTGTGGCGGGATTGAATTTGATTTTCCGTTCCAGCAGCATGGCAATCTGGCCGAGATGACCGACGGTGGCGGACCGATGAGCGGTCTCGCAGGGTGTCAGTGTCTGGCGTCGGCTCTTGACGCAATCCAGGAAATTGCGTGTATGGCCGGGAGAATTGAACAGATGGATGTCGCCTGCTCCCAGCGGTTCATTCCGGATTACATCGGAAGACGTTACCATCCTTTGCCGATTCACGTGTATCCATCCATCCGTACCAATCCATTTGGTACCATCCTGAATGTCATTATGTCCACCGGCAATCACCATTTGAATGCCGTTTTCATAGACCGCATTCAGCCGATAACGGGTTGCAGTGTTCCACAAGCCTTCGGCGGGATAGTCTCCCCTGCCTTCGATTTCGACCGGGCCGGTATGATCCAAATCCAGACCCCAGTGGGCGATATCCACATGGTGCCCCACCCAGTCCATCAACTGGCCGCCGCCGTAATCCAGAACCCAGCGCCAGTTTTTGTGTACCCGGGCCGGACAGTACGGCGCCAGCGGAGCAGGTCCCAGCCAGAAATCATAATCCAGTTCCGGCGGAGGCGGACAGGCGGTTTCCTGGCCTCGAGTACCCCCAAAATCCGCATGGCCGGAGGGAAGTCCGACTTCCACGGTATGGATCTTGCCAATACGGCCGTTGCGAACCAGCTCACAGGCCTGCCGGAAATGCGAAACCGAACGCTGCCAACTGCCGGTCTGCCAGATGCGGCCGTAATACTTGACGGCATCACACAGCAGCCGACCTTCGCGGAGATTGTGAGTCAGCGGTTTTTCGCCAAAGATATCCTTGCCGGCTTTGGCGGCTGCAACTCCAATCAGGCCATGCCAATGATCCGGAAGCGACAGGCAGACAACATCGATATCGGGGCGAGCCAGTAACTCTCGAAAGTCCCCATAGGCTTTGCAATCCTGATTGCCATAAGTTGAATCCACTTTTCGTTTGGCATCGCGCAGGTGATTGGCATCCACATCACAGACAGCCACGACCTGTGCATCACTTTCGTTCAGGAAAGAATCCATATTCCCCCCGCCCTGCCACCCGATGCCGATACACCCCACGATAATGCGGTTACTGGCCGAGGGGCTTGCGGCACGAGCCACGGATTTAAAAATAAATGGAAGTCCTGCAAAACCAGTCGCGGCCGCAACAGACCGCCTGATTAAAGTCCTGCGATTCATTTTTTTCATGACTGCGTTCTCGATTTAAACAAGTGCAGATTATCTGCTGTGTTCAAAGGTTATTTCATTTATAATCGCCACGGACTCCGGAACGAACGAGACAGATAGCAATTGGCTTGCGAGTCATTGATAAATTCTTCTTTGGCCGCATCCCAGTGCAATTTCCGTCCGGTCAGCATCGCAATTTCCCCCAGCAGTCCCACGCTGATGGATCGATGTGCTATGCGGGCCGGGGTGATGGTCTCCCGACGGGATTTCACACAATCGATAAAATTCTGCTGATGATTGCTGCTCTTATACAGGCGAATTTCTTCGGGGCCGATTTTTTCCTGGAGAATCGTCGAGTCGGATGCATCGATCCTGTCGCCGCGATCCACATGAATCCAGCCTTTGTCGCCATACCAGACCGTCCCCATACCTTTGGGCTGTGCTGAGGCGTTGGCAACCTTGATTCTCACACCCGTGGCGTATTCACATTCAAAGGAATAGGCATACGGGGTATCGTAAACGCCCACAGTATGATACTTGCCCTGGCCTTCGATCGTGACAGGACCGCTTTCATCCAGGCCCAGGCCCCAATGAGCAATATCGATATGGTGGCCTGCCCAGTCGGTCAACTGGCCGCCCGAATAATCCATAATCCAGCGCCAATCCCAGTGCGGGGCCTGACCGCCGTAGTCCATGAAAGGCCGCCATGGAGCAGGACCCAGCCACATCTCCCAGTCCAGCGCCTGCGGGACCGGCTTGATGCTGGCCTGTTTAGGGCCGCCGCCATCGGGAAGCCCGACTTCAACATAATGGACTTTTCCAATCCGGCCATTACGTACCAGTTCGCTGCCGCGATGGAAATTGGCAATTGACCGCTGCCAGCTTCCTGTCTGCCAGATGGTCCCATACCGGGCTACGGCATCACAAATCGCCCGCCCTTCGCGAATGGTACGGGCAAGCGGTTTTTCACCATAAATGTCAATGCCTTCCCGGATGCAGGCGACCGCCATGGCCGCATGCCAATGGTCGGGCAGAGCCAGCATGGCCGTATCGACTTTTTCCTTGGCCAGCAATTGGCGATAGTCGCCATAGCTGCGGCAATCCTGGTTGCCATACCGTCTGTCAACTGCATTTTTAGCATCGCGCAGATGGTTCTGATCCACATCGCAGACAGCTACCAACTGGACTTCCGGGATATGCAGAAACGCATCCATATTGCCGCGTCCCATGGAACCGCATCCGATCGCCGCCATGGTGATGCGGTTGCTTGGAGCAATATACCCGTTTTTGCCCAGTGCAGAAGATTGAATGATGTATGGAAAACCAACCACACCCGCAAAAGCCGCAGAAGCTTTCCGAAGAAAGCTTCTGCGATTAATTCTACTGGATTCAGTCATTGCAATAATCCTGATTATCGATTGTCTTTATCAAACGCCGCATCAAAGGCCAGTGTGGACGGCTGGAAATCGGTTCGTTTCACAAACGCACAGGCCTCCCGGGCGCCATGCATTCGATCCATGCCGCAATCTTCCCATTCGACCGAGAGGGGGCCGTTGTACCCGATATGATTGAGGGTGCGGATAATTTCTTCGAAATTCACGCCGCCATGGCCCAGCGAACGGAAATCCCAGCCGCGCTGCGGATTGCCGAAATTCAGATGCGAAGCCAGAATGCCGTTGTAGCCATCCAATTGAATGGCGGCATCTTTCATGTGGACATGATAAATGCGATCCGGGAATTCATTCAGGAACCGTACCGGATTGACCATCTGCCAATGCAGGTGGCTGGGGTCAAAATTAAAACCGAAAGTCTTGCGGTTATTGAGTGCCGCCAAAGCCCGCTTGGCAGTCACGATATCAAAGGCGATTTCAGTCGGATGGACCTCGAGTGCAAACTTGACACCGCATTCATCGAACACATCCAGAATCGGATTCCACATCTTGGCGAAATATTTGAATCCATCGTCGATCATTTTATCCGTGACCGGCGGGAAGCTGTACAGGAAATGCCAGATCGAGGAACCAGTGAAGCCGTTGACCACTTTGACGCCCATATTTTTGGCCGCCTTGGCAGTGGCCTTCATCGCCTTGACCGCCCAGGCCCGTTTCTTTTCGGGGTCACCTTTGCAGTCGGCGGGAGCAAAACCATCCGAGCGGCTGTCGTTATTCAGATCACAGACGAGCTGCCCCGCCAGATGGTTGCTGATGGCAAACAGTTTTAAATTGTTTTCTTCCAGAATCGCCTTTTGCTTTTTGCAATAGCCGGCATCTTTTGCCGCTTTGAACACATCGAGGTGATCACCCCAGCAGGCCAGTTCAAGGCCATCATAGCCCATCTCTGCCATCATGGGTGCCAATTTTGCCAGCGGGATATCGGCCCACTGCCCGGTAAACAGGGTAACAGGTCTTGCCATATTAATTCTCTCCTTGGATTAAGGTCTCTTGTTATTTTGCGAATGGAGTCCACTTTTTGCTGCTGCCGGCGCTCTTCAACAGAGTTTGCAGGAACAGCATGCCGCGAAGGCCGTCTTCGACTTTCGGGAAATCCCGCACGATGGCATCGACTTTCTTGCCTTCGATATTGGCCCGAACCGTATCGGCGAAATTCAGATAGATGTTGGCCATGGCTTCAAAGAACGCTTCGGGATGTCCGGAAGGCAGGCGGGTGGCGCGGGCCGCGGCGGCACTTTCTTTACCGACATAATCATTGCCGCGTTTCCAGACCTGGGTCGGCTGGCCCATCATCTTGACATACAGATAGTTGGGGTGTTCCTGATGCCATTCCAGGCCGCCCTTTTCACCATAAATCCAAATCGCCAGATTGTTTTCTTCGCCTACGGAAATCTGGCTGGCATGCAGAACGCCTCTGGCGCCATTGTCAAACTTTACAAGACAATTGATGTCGTCATCTACTTTGCGACCCGGAACAAAGGTAGTCAATTCCGAGCATAAATGCGTTATTTTCAGGCCAGTGATATACTCGGCCAGATTTTCGGCATGAGTACCGATGTCGCCGCCGCAACCAGAGCCGCCACTCTGTTTGGGATCGGTTCTCCAGGACGCCTGCATCTGGCCGCTTTTTTCCAAAGCTGTTGCAAGCCATCCCTGCGGATATTGGACGACGATTTTGCGAATTTTACCCAGTTTACCGGAATGAACCATATCCTTGGCCAATTTGACCATCGGATAACCTGTGTAATTATGCATTAAACCAAACACTTTCCCGGTTTTTTTGACTAATTTAACAAGTGTCTTGGCTTCTGCGACACTGATGGTCATCGGTTTTTCGCACATGACATGGAAACCGGCCTTCAGCAGTTCGCTGGCAATCGGGAAATGCCAGTTATTGGGTGTGCAAACCGCCACAAAATCCATCCGTTCGCCGTCGGGCAGCTTGTTTTCTGCGGCGATCAATTCCTTGTAATTGCCGTAGCAGCGGGCCGGATTCAGACACAGGACTTCGGCCATCTTTTTGGATTTGACCGGATCAATATCGAAAGCCCCACCCACCAATTCGATATGTCCATCCATGCGAGATGCCTTGCGATGTACTTCTCCGATAAATGCCCCCATACCGCCGCCAATCATACCCATTCGTAGTTTTCGTTTCATGCCTTCATCCTCAAATATAATGGTTTTTCTTTGTAAGATTGCCTTACAGCCCGGCCGGTTACATTATTGACGCAAAGCCGGCATTTTGTTCGTCCATCGGGCCATCCGATAGGTGTTTTCCAGTTGACAATATCCACATGGCCGTCAATGAAGACTACATTAGAATCCCCGCTTTCTTTTTTGTCAAAGGTAGTTTTGTGAAAACTTGCAAAACAATCCAAATAAGTCTGACCGCCTGTCGGCTCCCAGCTAGTGGAGGTCGTCCAGGCCGCAGCGGCACTGGGGTGCTGAGATCCGCCGCATAAGGCATTGTCATTGAGCGTGGACGAATATCGGCCCGTGATAACCGATGCGTCATAGTTTTCTAGGTACATCTTGCCGGCAAGGCCATACTGCTTGAGATTATTTCGGCAAATGACATTCCAAGCCGATTCTTCGGCCCTTCGGAGTGCCGAGAGGACAATGGCAAGCAGCATTGCGATAATTGCAATCACAACCAGCAGCTCAATCAGCGTGAATCCCTTTTTTGCATTTTTACACAAGAAGGCCTCTTTTTTTCGAGATTAGCTTCGACGTATGCTAATACATTTATTTTACAACATCGTCAAATGAAAAGTCTGCACCAATATTTCCCATTGGCACATTTTATACAAAATTATCGTTTTAATGACCGTCGGGATAGAAAATTTTCTCAAGACATGTTTCATCTGCCAGACACCAATTCCGCCTTTTTTATTTAATTTGTCAACTTTCAGGAGTATTGAAAACCTTTGCGTCTATGACTTGACTCGTTTTTTGCTTGACCTGAAAGGCAGTTTATAATACCTAATAGAATATGGCAGATTTTTAACAGAAACAGAGATGAAAAAAGACGTAAAACCACAACCGGCCATTTTTTATGATGTAAATGGCACGCATAAAGCCGATACCTGTGAATCGCTCAAGGCGGCAAGCAGACGGGGAGAACTTCATTTAGCAGGTCTTGCCCATGGATGCTATCCCGGTATCAAAATGCCCGTCAAATTAATGTCGGAATTATGCGTCTATTGTGTCTGGGATGCCAATAAGGATCAATCTTGGGGACTTGAGCAGCATCGCAATGAAGGCATAGAACTGGGATATCTGACTCGCGGCACCCTGGATTTTATTGTTGATGGGATTCATCATAAACTCAAGGCAGGCGACCTGACCATCACTCGCCCCTGGCAGCCGCATCAGGTCGGCAATCCGCTGATTTCGGCCAGCCGGATGCACTGGCTGATTATCGACCTGGGGGTGCGTCGTCCGAACGATGTCTGGAAGTGGCCAAACTGGATACACTTTGCCAAAAAAGATATGGGCCGACTGACACAAATACTCAGCCACAATGAACAGGTGGTCTGGCAGGGCAACAAATCCATTGAGACCTGTTTTGAAAAAATTGCAGAACAGGCGGAGACCACCGAAAATCCCGAAGACATTCAGACCCGGCTTCAGCATTACATCAATGAGTTATTCATTGAAGTGTATGAGATGTTTCAAAACAAAACTATCGAGTTAAATCCAAGACTGAGCAGCACCCAGCGCAGCGTGGAGATGTTTCTGGCTGGCCTTTCCGAACATCTGGATTATCCCTGGACTCTGGAGGCCATGGCTAAGCACTGCAATCTGGGTCGCAGCCGATTTGCCCATTACTGCAAAAAAATTACCAATATGACCGCAGCGGATTATCTGACCCATTGCCGGATTACCAAGGCACAAACGGTCCTGCAGACGCATCCTCATTTGTCAATCTTTGAGGTGGCTGCGGCCTGCGGATTTGAATCCAGCCAGTATTTCGCCACGGTGTTCCGCAAAAAAATCGGCTTAAGCCCTACTGACTACCGGTTGCAGTGCTGCTCAAAAGAAGCGTGACTCGACACACTGCCTCCGGCCATCCCGAGGCCAATAAAAAAGGCGAGCACAAAACCCGCCTTATGAATCTATCAACATCCGCAATCTGCTTATTTAACACAAAGTTTTCGATAGGTCTCAATATATTTCTTCCATTCGCCCTGGGCCTTGGGGGAATAGGTTTTCATATCGAATGAATCAGCAATAATCTTGCGGCCTTCGGTCAAACTCATCACATCGCCGGCCGTGACTGCCTGCATCAGGACATTACCCAGCACGGTTGCTTCCACAGGCCCTGTCATGACAGTCTTGCCTGTGGCATCCGCAGTAAACTGATTCAGCAGTTCATTCTTGGTACCGCCGCCGACGATATGCAGAACCTCGATTTTCCTGCCGCCCAGCTTTTCCAGCATGTCCATCACTTCGGCATACCGTACCGCAAGGCTTTCCAGAATGACTCGAATCATCTGGCCTTTATCCTGAATCGGTTTCTGGCCGGTTTTGGTCAGGTAGGCATTGATCTTATTGGGCATATCGCCAATGGCCATAAATTCCGGCTGTTCGGTACTGATCACCGCCGCAAAAGGCTTGGCCGCAGCGGCCATTTCCGCCAACTGGCCATAGTCCAACTCCTGTCCTTCTTTGGCCCATTGACGCCGGCATTCCTGCACCAGCCACAGGCCCATAATGTTTTTGAGCAGACGAATGGTATTCAGCACGCCGCCTTCGTTGGTCATATCCATCGCCATGCTGGTTTCATTGACCACCGCCATTGGAGTTTCAATCCCCATCAGGCTCCAGGTTCCGCTGGACAGATAGGCCCAGGGGCGATTGCCCGCTGCGGGTACTCCGGCTACTGCCGAGGCGGTATCATGGCCGCCGGATTCCACAACGGATATCTGAGCACAGCCGAGTTTCTCTGCGATCTCTTTCTTCAGCGTTCCGACCTTGATCCCCGGCATCACCAGGTCCGGCAGAATCCGGCGCGGCAAATCCAAAGCCGCAATCAGTTCATCGGCCCATTTGCTGGTTTTCATATCCACCATCTGGGAGGTGCTGGCAATCGTATATTCGGCACCGATGAATCCGGTTAAGGCATGCACAATCAAATCCGGCATAAACAGCAGTTTGTCTGCTTTGGCAACCACGTCCGGCTTTTGGGTCTTATAGGCAAAAAGCTGATACAGCGAATTGAACTGCATAAACTGAATGCCGGTGTGCAGATAAACTTTTTGTCTGGGGACAATTTCAAAGACTTTTTCCATCATCCCGTTGTTGCGGCTGTCACGGTAATGATAGGGATTTTCAATCAGCTTGCCGGATTTATCCAGCAAACCAAAGTCAACGCCCCAGGTATCGACACCAATACTGCGGGCACCCGGGCAAGCCGCAGCAGCCTTGCCGATACCGGCAATAATTTCGGTCATCAGCTTATTGAAATCCCACCGCAGCGAATCGCCCTCCTGGGTCGGACCGTTGGCAAAACGATGCATTTCCCGCAGGGTAATCTTGCCGCCGGTCAGTTCCGCCAGCATTACGCGTCCGCTCTCGGCGCCCAAATCCACTGCAATATATCCGCTTTTGGCCATGTCTGCCTCCTGTTTTGAGTTTATTTTAGCAGTTCCTGTTCCGCCTGTTTTGTCCATATTCCATTATCCAGTTTCGCGGCCACCTCCGGTCGATGCGATGCCAGCTTTGACAGCGTCACCAGCGGCATATCAATAAGGCCTGGATACACGATAATCTTGCCCGCCAGGGTGCGATTTTCAACCGCCGCAAGGCCATCGGTCGCACCGGCCATGCCGCTGACAGCATCGACCGACACATCCGTATTGAGCCGGCCGGAAGTGACCTTTTCCAGAACTCGTTTCATATCCGACAGCCGGGAGCCGCTGGTCCCCAGCATAAAGCAGCGATTGGCAATATAGGTATCCAGGTCCAGTTCCTGTTTGACATTGGCCGGGATACCTGCAAAGATATTAATCAGCATGCCGGGAACACTATCCCGCACTGCCTGGGCCACCAGTGCGCCGACAGGAGCCATAATCGCACAATAACTGTATTTGCCCTGATCCGGGGTTTTCTGGGGATTAATCAGGCGTAATTCCACATGATTAGCCTGGGCAAACGGACGGGCCTTTTTATCGAGCGATACCAGTCGGGCATCATCAAAATCCGTCCCGGTCACGGAGACATTTTTCTTGTCTTCGCACACCAGGCGAATCACATGCATCTGGCCCATTGGGCCGGCAGCACCGATAACCAGTACTTTATCGTTGTCCCGAATCTCGCCGATTTCGGGAATGATAAGATAGCTTTCCGCCGCATCATTACCCAGCGTGCCGATCCAGCGGGTATTGCCGTAATGCACCCGCCCGACTCCCACGCTGACCGGTTTGCCGATTTTATGACCGTCCAGGACGATATTGATAATTCCCGAGGCGGCCAGTTTATCATTGAGAAGCTCCATGGTTTCTTTATTGGAACCGAAATAGATAATGTCATCAAAGACAGCATTGGGGGCAAGCTGATTCAGCTCGGAAACAGCGGCCGCAGGGGCTATTTTTTTAATCGCATCAAGTTGTCCCTTGTCGGCACAGATTGCCGTCACCGTCCCAGGTTGTCCGGATTTGAAGCAGGCGGTCAGACTTGCTGCATCACGTCCGCTATCGGCTACGACCAGCAGACGCCCCCCCGCCAACACCGTTTGGCGTTCCCGGGTCACATACGAACATTCCACACACGCCCAGGGTTCGACCAGGGCTATGGCCGAGGCACTGAGCCTGGGGTCTGCGGGGAGCAGAAGACTTTCACCGCTTTCGGGCTCAACAATCACCCGTTCATCCATCAATACATACTGCTGCAAGGCCCCTTCGAAATTGTATCCAAAGGCGGCATTGGATGCAGCGGTCTTGAGCCAGCGGTAATCCGTCTGAACCAGCACACGCTGGCCGACTTTGTGAAGACGAACTTTTTCGCCGACGGCAACAATTGTGCACACCGTTTCATGGCCCGGCACTGTCGGGGCATTTCCCGGGCAATAGCTGGGAATCTCAGGCAAAATCGATTTATCCACCCCGCTTACGATCTCACTCTTGCGGGCGTGCTGATCAAATTGCTTGAGCAGCTTCAGATCGGAAAAACATAATCCCACCGCCTCCACCCGGGCAAGAATTTGACGCGGGCCGACTTTATGAACCTCTTTTTGGCGGTTCAGCATCAGCTTATCGGGGCCGACAAGCTGGATTGCGCATTGTGTTGCGGGAATAGCAGCCATATCCTGTTCCTTTTCTATTTGTGTGCCCCACAAGGGGGCGTTTCATTTTAAAATCAACGCAAAAGGTTAATGCAGCATGACCTGTCCGCCGGTTACAGGGACAGCCTGACCGGTTTCGTACTGCTGCTCCACCAGATAATAAATGGCTTTCATCACGTCCGCGGTTCGGCAGCCCCGCTTCATCGGGACTTTGTCTTCATAGAATTTCTTGACATCGGCCAGAGTTTTGGCGCCGGGGACTTTCCCGGTTCGCAGGTACTGGACGAACAGGCCATTGTTGGGATCCGACCACAGCGGACCATCGAAAAAATTCCCGGGACAGATGGAATTAACCTTGATGCCGTCTTCGACTAATTCCAGAGCGAAAGATTCGGTCAGTCCGATTCCGCCGAATTTGCTGCCGGCATAAGCTCCGTTGCGATTGGAGCCGACCAGGCCGGACTTGGAATTGATCTGGATGATGTCGCTCGTATAATTCGAGTTGAGTTTGTGGGGAATAGCCATTATCCTGGCAACAGCCTGAACACAGAGAAAATAGCCTTTGTAGTTGACATTTGTCACAAAATCAAAATCCTTTTCGGATTGTGTCTTTACGCTTTCGGCTTTCAACACGCCGGCATTGGAGACAAAGAGGTCTATGCCGCCCCATTTTCTGACGACTTCGGCGACGGCTTTTTGGATCGACTCTTTGCTGGTGACATTCATCGCAACGGCCATAGCCCGATTCGGACCATATTGGCCGCAGAGCTTGTCGGCTTCGGCTTTTGCCGCGGCTTCGTTGATATCGGCCAAGGCTACGCATGTACCCTGGGCTGCTAAATCCTGAGCAATTTCCAATCCGAATCCCTGAGCGGCACCGGTGACAACCGCTATCTTGCCTGCAGCGCGACCCTGTGAAGTGATGTTTTGATCAACTGTAAAATTACCGACTCCGGGAACACAGACGCATTGAATCAGGTTGGATTTGGCGGCAAGGGCTTGTGTTAAGGTTGTAATAATCTGTTGACCGGTATCCGTTGAGTCTATTGCAACTTCAAGGCAGCCTTCCTTTTTATCGCAGAGCGTTTCCTGAAAAGACACTGTCGGCATAACACCACTTTGCCAAAGCAGCGTTCGAACAGCAGGAGCAACAATCGCAATCAGTTCGTGTTTTTCCATTCCCTAAACCTTGTTTTAAATGTACCACAGAGAACACTGAAATATCAGCGTATTAATACATTGCCTGTGGTTTCTTACTTATTCTAAATATTTTGCAACCACCGCCCGGCCAATTTTGGCAAAGGCCTCAATCCGGCTCTGAGCATCCTTATACACTGGATTAGGCCTGCCTGTCGAATCTGCAAAGCCGCTCTTGCCGTTAAGCGTCAGATACTGATGAGCCGCAACGACATAAGCCCCTTCGACAAAAATATCCTTTAAATCCTCCGGCACGGGGATACCGCCAACACAGGTCGGTTCCATCGGTATCACATCGAGGGTATTGTGTTCCGTCCCGGCCACCACCGCGATACCGGCATTGCGGATCGCCGTCACATAATGTCGAAGCACCTGCGGCTTGTTGCGGATGGGAACCAATTCCACCATGCCAATCGATTCGGCCTTGAGGGTTTTGATTAATTTTTCCACTGGATTTTCAAATTCACACATCGGTTCCGCCCCATCGGCCAGAATCGGATAACAGACAATTCCGCCCAGCTCGCCAATTAATTCTTTGGCCTGAGCCAGAGCCAGAAATGCCTCGGGTGCAAAGCAGGATTTGCCCGCTTTCATCAGGCTGGAACGAATCTGGCCCTGAATACCCACTGCATCTCCACCATTTTTCACCTGCCCCAGAATGGACTCCAGTACCGCTATACGCTCTGAAAGAGGCACTTGCTCAAACAAGACCTCCTGAAATGCCTGGGCCAGATGGCGTTCCTGAAGATAGACCGTTCCAGGATTGCATTGATGGCGACGGGCGACACGGGCAATGATAGCCGCATCATCAAGGCCGGTTTTGACATTGTGTCGGTCGAAGACATCCGCCAATTTCCGAGTCATCTCGGCCATGCGATGGGTATCGTTTTTACGAATCGTGTCAATCAGCTCTTCGGCTCGCGGTGTCATCGTATTAAAGCGGGTAATCCCTTTGCCGCAAATATACGTCTTGCCGGGATTGCCCGGGTCGTTAACACGTATGCCCTGTTCGAGCAGCGATGGCTGCATGGAAATGATTTCAAGCCCAAACAGGGGGAAGATTTTATTGTGCCGGGCCTTGGCCCCAAAGTCTTCATAAACGGCGTAATCATAATAATTACTCAGGCCGACAATCTGAACATTCTGCTCGGCGGCAAGCTGAATTGCCTGATCGACCGTATCAAAGGCCGAAAAATTCGGCGGCAGATGGATATGGCTATTGACCGCGGGACGCTGCCTGGGGCCGAATCCTTCGGCAGCAAGTGTATCAATCTGACCGGGCTGAATAATCTGTTTAATTGTATCTAATATGGAGGCCATATATTTTGTATTCCGTCTTATTTAATTTCTTTGGCTTCGGCGGTTATCTTAACCAAACTGCGAGGCGGCAGATGCAGCGCCTGATCAAAACTGTCTTCTGCGGCTTCTTTGACCGCTTCGCCGAGGGTCGGATGAGCAAATACCATTTCTGCCAAATCTGCAGCGGAAGCCTTCAATCCCAGCATTGCGGTTGCCGATTCGATAATTTCGGTTGCATTATGCCCCAGGACATGCACACCCAGCAAGGCACCACTATCCCGGTGACGAATGACTTTCACGAAGCCTTCTTCTTCGCCAACGGCCATCGCTTTGCCCAGAAAACCAATCGGGAACTGGCCGACTTTAACCGGGATATCTTTTTCCGCAGCCTGTCGGGAAGTCAATCCTACCGTTCCAATCTCCGGGAAGGTATAAACCGCACCGGGGATAGGCAGCGTGAAATCCTTGCCATGGCCGAGAGCGTCTTCAACCGCCGCAACGCCATGGGCACTGGCCGCATGAGCCAGAAGACACCTGCCGTTGGCATCGCCGATGCAATAGACATTTTTTGCTGCCGTCTGCATACGGTCATTGACGCGAATAAAACCGCGGTCCGTGGTCAATTCTATCGATTCCAGACCTAAATCCGCAGTGGCTGGCCGGCGTCCTGTAGCAACTAAAACTTTATCGGCTTCCACTGTCTTGTCGCCGGAAAGCATGGCTGTGATTCCGCCATTGACGGTCTTTAATTCTTCTACTTTGACACCCGTATGGATTTTCATCCCCCGCTTGCTGAATATCTCGGCCATGGCAACACCAATCTGACGCTCCATTTCCGGCAGCAGGGTCTCCATCAATTCAACAACAGTGACCTCGACACCATATTCATGCATCATGCACGCAAATTCACAGCCAATGACTCCCCCGCCGACAATCAACAGCTTTTTGGGCAGTTCCTTCCAGTGCAGCGATTCATCGGAGGTGCATACAAAGGCAGGATCTGTCGGCCAGCCGGGGATCCGTGCGGGGACAGAGCCGGTTGCAATAATGACTTTGTCGGCAGTAATCAGACTCTTGTCGCCCTTGCTGTCGGTAATCTGGATTTTGCCGTGGCCAGTGAAAGCGGCCTGCCCGGCATAAAGCGTTACCTTGCGGGCACCAAAGAGACTTTTA
>CAZKAI010000018.1:0-21351 GCA_964550565.1 uncultured Pirellulales bacterium | reverse complement strand
GAAAGCGGCCTGCCCGGCATAAAGCGTTACCTTGCGGGCACCAAAGAGACTTTTAATCCCGCCGCGAAGCTTGGTCAGAACTTTATCTTTACGTTTCTGAATCTGTGTCCAGTCAAAAGAAACACCGCCAGACACATTAATTCCGTAATCTCCGGCGCGATGAATCTTATGAATCAGTTCCGCTGAAGCCAGCAAAGCCTTGGAGGGAATACACCCATAGTTCAGACATGTGCCGCCAAGGTGATGTTTTTCGATAATGGCGGTTTTCGCCCCCATCTGTGCGGCTTTAAGAGCGGCAACGTAACCGCCCGGCCCTGCGCCAAGCACTGCGATTTGATAATGTTCAGTCATAGTTTTATATCGTGTAAAAATTTTGTTGGTATTATACCGTGCGACGAGTTAACTCACAAGCTGTTCTGGTTTTTCCAGCATTTCTTTTAGTGTGACCATAAATTGTGCCGCCAGAACGCCATCAATCATGCGGTGGTCTGCCGCCAGCGACAGGGTCATAACCCGGGTCGGCTTGATGGAACCATTTTCCACCTTGATGTCCTCCCGAATGGCACCGACAGCCAGAATGGCCGACTCCGGCGGATTGATAATCGCCGAGAATTCCTCCACACCGAACATGCCGAGGTTGGTAATGGTAAAGACGCCCTGCCCCACGCCTTCGACCTTTCCGTTGCGGGCGTTTTCAGCCATCTGGCGGGTTGCTGCCGCCAGTTGCGGCAAAGTCATTCGGTCCACGTTCAGCAGCACCGGAACTGTCAGGCCTTTATCGGTCCCCACGGCAATCCCGATATTGACCGATGGATTTTCCACGATTTCGGTCGGTGTATATTGGCTGCGGAATGCCGCATATTGCCGAATTGCCCTGCCGCAGGCCAATGTGATGAAATCATTGACGCTGCATGGGAATTTCTGCTTAAGCTGTTTATAGAGATTAAATATCGCCTGTGCCTCAATGGTCAGTTTAATGTAAAAATGAGGTATATTCTGCTTGGAATAGGATAAATTCTGTGCAATCGCCTTACGCATTTTGCTGACCGGATATCGGACAAAATCACCCGGAACAGCGGACGTATAGGCGGCTGGTTTGGCCCCGGCCAAATCGGTGGAAAGAATTCGACCTCCGGGACCGGAACCCTGACCGATAGAAGTGATATCCAACCCTTTTTCCGCAGCCAGTTTTCGAGCGGCCGGGGAGGCTTTGACTTGCCCTGCACCGACCGGGCTTACAGGCTGAGAAGCCGGACCCGCCTGCTTTGTATCTGTCTGCTGCACCGGGGCTTGTGTCGTTTTGGGTGCAGGAGCAGCAATTCCGCCCTGCGACGCAATAAACGCCTCTGCATCGGCTGTGCTATCGGCCAGATAAGCTACCGGAGTCTTCACCGGAACCGACTGTCCTTCGGCAACCACAATCTTCGCCAGATTGCCGGACTCCATCGCTTCGACTTCCATGGTGGCCTTGTCGGTTTCAATCTCAAAAATGACCTGACCGGCGGCAATCTTATCGCCCTCTTTGACTTTCCACGAAAGCAAGGTGCCTTCTTCCATTGTCTGCCCGGCCTGGGGCATCAAAATCGGGACAACTTTGCCGGCGGGGGATTTCTTTTCCATAGGTTTAACCTCTTGTTTTGCGGGTTGTTGAGGCTCAGGATCGGTTTTTTTTGGTTCAGCCTTCTGTTCTGGAGCAGGCTTGGCAACGGCTTTTGGAAAGAGTTTTTCAAGAGCCTTTGCGACGTCTTCACCTTTGTGACCGAGAAGGGCCAGAGGCTGTGTACCAAAGAAAGGCTTGCCGGGACCCACCAGAATTTTCAAGAGCTCGCCGGACTGAGGACTTTCCAGATCGACTAACTGGCCAAACGTTTCGATACGACCTAAAATCTGTCCTTTTTCAACAGATTGGTTTTCGGAAACCTGCCAATTGAGCATGACTCCCTCAGTCAGGCCGCGGGCTTTGGGGGGTATATTAATTATATACATATAGAATCCTATTAATCCTTAAAACAATTGATATGATCAATATTAAATCATATTCAATCATTATTCAAGCATATTATTTCATTTTTGTATTGATTTTTTTGAATCATTATGTTTAAATTCCATTGTATGCTTGATGAAAACTTCAATTTTAAGATGGAATTATGACGACATCCATTCAGCAAAGACGCGAGAACATTCTGGCCAGCGCCTATCGCAGCGGACACGTCAGTGTCAGACAACTGTCGGAGGGGCTGGGGGTATCGGAAGCCACTATCCGTCGGGACCTGCACGGACTAGCCTCGGAAGGTCTTCTGGAGTTAAATCATGGCGGAGCCTCGGTTGTCCGAGGTTCAGACTATTCTTTCCTTTCCAAATCCATGCGTAATGTCGAGGCCAAGCATATTATTGCTGAGCTGGCCGCACGATTAGTTTCGGATGGCGAACAATTGTTTCTTGATTCGGGATCAACCTGTTATGCCATGGCGGCGTTTCTGCGGAGTAAACGCGGTTTGTCTGTGATTGTCAATTCCGTACGTACTGCACAGGAGCTCAACGCACCCGGCATCAATGTGCTGATTCTCGGAGGACAATACCGCCCCGACCGAGTGGATACCATCGGCCCCATGGCCAGTGCTTCTCTGGATAAGCTCAGAGGGTATCTTGCATTTGTCGGCACTGATGGTCTGGGGATGGATTTCGGGTTGACCGCGATTGACATTGAAAGCGCTCATATTTTCGGACAGGCCGTCAAAAATGCAAGACAGTCGATACTGCTGGCAGACAGCAGCAAATTTGATGCGCCGGGACTTTATAAGATTGCTAACTGGACCGAAATCGCCAAGGTTATTACTGAAAAGCGGCCGTCTGATACCTGGTGTGAGTTTTTTGCATCACAGCATATTGAACTGATTTACCCGCAGGCCAATTCCTGCGACCAGCATAATCTGTGATAATAATCGATTAGGAGACAATAATGCCAAAGAATCAATTAGTGGATCCGCAACAGATGCGTCAAAGCGGATATATTGAATTTCAGCCGATACCGGTCAATCAATATAAAAAGACCATCAAGCAGGAATTGACCCGCTACAGTGCCGACGATTTGATGCGTATTCAGCGGGACATGACCCTGATTCGCACCTTTGAAACGATGCTCAATGAAATCAAGCTGCGAGGTGCATGGCTTGGAATTGAATATTTTCATGCCGGCCCCGCACATCTATCCATGGGGCAGGAAGCCGCCGCGGTAGGTCAGGCCTTTCATCTGAATATTGATGACCATATTTACGGCAGTCACCGCAGTCACGGTGAGATTCTGGCCAAAGGACTTTCGGCTATCCAGAAGCTCGACGACCAGATGCTGATGAAAATTATGAAAGCCTATTTCGGTGGGGAATGCCTGCAGATCGTTGAAAAAGATGCCTCCGGCACCTCCGTCAAAGACCTTGCCATTGATTTTCTGGTGTATGGCACGCTGGCCGAGATTTTTGGTCGCCAGACCGGCTTCAACAAAGGTATGGGCGGTTCGATGCACGCCTTCTTCCCGCCGTTTGGGATTTTCCCGAATAATGCCATTGTCGGCGGCTCAGGGGACATCTCTGTGGGGGCAGCGCTTTATAAAAAAGTCAACCAGAAACCCGGCATTGTCATCGGCAACATCGGCGATGCCTCCAGTGCCTGCGGGCCGGTGTGGGAAGGCATTTGTTTTGCTGCCATGGATCAATTCAAGAAACTGTGGTCCGAACCCTATCGCGGCGGGTTGCCGCTGATTATCAATTTCATGAATAACTTCTATGGGATGGGCGGCCAGACCTGCGGCGAAACCATGGGCTGGCAGTTTCTGGCACGTTTGGGAGCCGGAGTCAATCCCGAACAGATGCACGCTGAACGCGTGGATGGTTATAATCCGCTGGCAGTTGCCGATGCAATCCTGCGGAAAAAAGAGATTATTGCAAAGGGTGACGGGCCGGTTCTGCTGGATGTCGTAACCTATCGTTACAGCGGCCATTCGCCTTCCGACCAGAGCAGCTATCGTGAAAAATCCGAAGTCGAAGCCTGGCAGACTCATGACCCAATCTCAGGGTTTGCAAAAGACCTAATCCACGCCAAGGTCTGTACCCAAACCGATATGGACACCTTGTATAAAAGCATTGAAACCATCATCTTTAAGGCCTGCAAAAAAGCGGTGGATTTGTCCATCTCGCCGCGGCCGGACCTGAAAAAGGCCAATTGCCTGCTGGATCAGACCATGTACTCCAACCAGAAGATTGAGTCGCTGGATGCCAATCGCAAGCCTGAAACCCTGATATCGATTGCTGACAACCCCCGCGTGAAGGGTCTGGCTGACAAGAGCCGCTCGGCGTATGACGCCAACGGCGTTCGTCTCAAAGACAACAAATGCGTCGGCTATCGTGATGCACTGTTTGAAGCCATCCTGGATCGATTCTATGTGGATCCAACGCTGGTCGCTTACGGTGAAGAAAACCGCGACTGGGGCGGCGCTTTTGCCGTCTATCGCGGACTTACCGAAGCCCTGCCCTACCATCGGCTGTTCAACTCCCCCATCGCCGAAGGCGCCATTATTGGCACCGCATGTGGATACGCCCTTGAAGGCGGACGCCCCCTGGTGGAATTGATGTATTGCGATTTCATGGGGCGGGCCGGCGATGAACTGTTCAACCAACTGTGTAAATGGCAGTCGATGAGCGGCGGCCTTCTGAAGATGCCCGTCGTCGTCCGAGTCTCAGTCGGCAGCAAATACGGCGCTCAGCACAGCCAGGACTGGACGACACTCTGTGCCCATATCCCGGGACTCAAAGTGGTCTTCCCCGCCACACCTTACGATGCCAAAGGCATGATGTACACCGCCCTGACGGGAACAGATCCGGTTATTTTCTTTGAAAGCCAGAGAACCTACGGTATCGCCGAAGAATTTGTCGCCGGCGGTGTTCCGACGGGATATTATGAAGTCCCCTTCGGCCTGCCTGCCATCCGCAAGCAAGGAAAAGACCTGACCATCCTGACCATCGGCGCGACTCTCTATCGAGCCATGCAGGCGGCAAAACAATTGGAAACTCAATATGGACTGAGCTGCGAGGTCATCGACGCCCGCAGCCTGGTGCCGTTTGACTATACAATGGTACTGGAATCGGTCAAAAAAACCCGCAAAATCCTGCTGGTTTCCGATGCCTGTGAACGCGGCAGTTACCTGCATACGATGGCGTCCAAAATCACCCAGTTTGCATTTGACGAACTGGATGCCCCGCCGGTGGTCGTCGGTGCCAAAAACTGGATTACTCCACCGGACGAAATCGAAGACTCGTTCTTCCCATTCCCGGCGGATATGATCGATGCGATTCATGAGCATATCCTGCCGTTGAAAGGGTATTCCGTCCAGCGGGCCTGTTCAGTACAGGAACTCATGCAGCAAAGTGCCAATGGACTGTAATTGATACTACGTGGCCGGTTCGACGAGATGTCGGACCGGCCTTTTTTATTTTTATGGCCATGAATTCTCATAATGAAGTCGAAAATATCTTTCGCTATCTGCCGCTCAATCCCAAAGACCTGCACTGGGGACTGTATCTGACGGGTATCGGGCAGGCTTTTATTCCACGGGGCTGTGCCTATCCCCCGCCGGGACATCCGGAAGTGTATGATTTTTCATGGCAGTCCGGCCGTGTACTGCCCGAGTATCAGGTGGTCTTTATCAGCGAGGGTCAAGGCCAGTTTGAATCCGCCGCGACCGGCCACATTCAAATTGGCCGGCATGATTCCATTCTGCTGTTCCCGGGGCAGTGGCATCGCTATCGCCCTGATCCGCAGACCGGCTGGCGTGAACACTGGATCAGCTTCAACGGCGATTATGTCTGGCGGCTGCAGAAACATCGCATCCTGTCGCCGGCCAGGGCCGTTCTGCATGTTCAGCAGGCAGACCTGCTGCTGGAAACGCATCACCGCATCTGGCAGCAGGTGTCTTCGCAGCCTCTGGATAACTCCTTTCTGCTGTCGGCGATGGCCATGGAGATTCTGGCCTTAACCCTCAATGAAATTCCCAGCCGGACAGACGAGGAATCCATCCCCGGATGCTCGGATTCGCTGGTTTCAGAGGCGCTTCGGCTCATCTGGAATCACAGCTATCGCGATATCTCCGTACAGGATTTGGCGCGGGAGTTATCCACCACCCGTCGCACGCTGGAACGCCGATTCGCCCAGCATCTCAATGCCACGGTGGCCGGTGAAATTACCCGCAGCCGAATCGCCCGGGCCCGACATCTGCTGGTTCACACCACTCTGCCGGTGGAACACATCGCCCTGGCCGTGGGATTTTCCGGGGCCGACCGCCTGAGCAAGGTCTTCCGTGCCGGTGAAAAGATATCCCCTCTGGCCTATCGCAAAAAACACAACCGCAAATAAAAAGACCTCCTCCGAAACGATGGAGGTCTTTATGGATTACCACAAACTTTCAAACAAACTTATTTCAATTTTGTCTTGAATTGATACTGTCCAGACTCGAGTCGCAGCACAGCATAATCCTGGACTTGTTGTCCCGTAATTTCCTTGTGCATATTAATCGGATTAATACCGACAGCTTTATTCAAAGGCTTGCCGCTTTCGGTTATGGATCCCATGGACGCCGCCGGAACATACACCGTCGCAATGGTATTGGCGGGGATCGTGATATCCAGCGTAAAGCTGCCTTTGTTCTTTTTCCACGAGGTTTCAATCCTGCCCCGGATGGAATCGTAGGATGTCTTTGCCCAGGTTAATTTCTCGTCCAGGCAGGGCTTGATGATGATTTTCTTATAGGCAATCTCATCGGCCTGAATGCCGCCGAGATTTTCGACCATCCACTGATAGACGGCCCCGAATGAGTAATGAGCAAAGGAATTCATTCCCGGATCGCCAAAACCCTGCTCGGGTGTCCAGCCATTCCAGCGTTCCCAGATGCTGGTTGCGCCGTGCTTGATGGAAAAGCCCCACGAGGGGAAGGTGTCATTGTGCAGCAGTCGACAGGCCACATCATTGCGGCCGATTTTGGCCAGAACCAGCATCAGGTCCTTGGTGCCGATAAATCCGGTCGATAAATGCCAGTTGCGTTTTTCGATTAACTCAACGAGTCGATTGGCAACGGTCTGGTACATCGGACAATCGACTAAATCGACTGCAATCGCCAGTACATAGGCCGTCTGTGTATCGCCTTTGATTTTCCCATCGGCGGCCACATAGGCCTTGTTAAATGCCGCTTTAATACCCTGATAGAGTTCATTATATTTCCGGGCATCTTCAGTATTGCCCAGCACTTGGGCAGCCTGAGCGGTCATTTTGGTGCTCAGAGCAAAATACGCCGTATAAATCACATCATTGGGCGTATTGTCGTCGATATTCAGCCAGTCGCCAAAACAGTGGAACTGAGCCGGGGGCAGGAGTTCCGGGGTACTGCGATTTTTACAGAATTCGATGAATTTGACCATCGATGGATACTGGCGTTCCAGCAATTGTTTATCGCCATAGACCTGATAAGCCGTCCAGGGACAGATGACGCCGGCATCCGCCCAGGCCGGACCGCCATCACTTTCGGCCACCTTTAATGGAGCCACCATCGGGAATTGTCCATCATTCCGCTGGGCATCCGCCAGATCCTGAAGCCACTTGATGAAAAAGGCATGCACATCCGTATTCATCGCCGCGGTGCGGATATAAACCTGTGCATCCCCTGTCCAGCCGAGACGTTCATCACGCTGCGGGCAATCGGTGGGGATGTCGATAAAATTCATCCGCTGAGTCCAGTAGATATTACTGTGGAGCTGATTGATCATCGGATCAGAGCATTCAAATGTTCCAGCCACCGGCGTATCACTGCTGAAAGCCATGCCGGTGATGGTGTCTTTGCCCGGCTTGTAATTCAAGCCGGTAATCTCGACATACTGGAATCCATGGAACGTAAACATCGGTTCCCATACTTCCGTGCCCTTGCCTTTGCAGATATACACATCGGTAGCTTTAGCGGCACGCAGGTTGGTGGTATAAATGGTTCCATCCGGATTAAGCCGTTCGGCAAAACGAAGCTGGATAGGCTGGCCGGCGGCGCCCTTGACCTTCAGACGCACCACACCGGCAAAATTCTGGCCCATGTTAAACACATAAGCTCCTTTGGTCGGCTCGGAAACCGAAACGGGCTTGACTTCTTCAAACACCACCACCGGTTCAGAGGGTGCAGCCTGCACCTGCGGGGTCAGCTCAGCCCCCGTGTTGACCTTAGCCCATGCCGCATCCGCATATCCCGATTTGTTCCAGCCGGTCAGTTCTTTGGTGGCATCATAGGTCTCGCCCATCAGGAAATCCGCCTGAAGAATCGGGCCGGTTGTCCCCTTCCAGTCCGGATTGGTAAAGACATCCTGGGTGGTTCCGTCGCTGTATTCGATATGAAGCTGGGCCAGCAGCCGCAGTTTCTGGCCGTAGTGATTCCGCTTTTTGCCGTAGCCGACATAGCCGGCATACCATCCATCGGCCAGAATTGCACCGATGGCATTATCTCCGCGTTTGATCGTCGAGGTCACATCATAGGTGCGATAGTAAACACGCTTGTTATAGTCGGTCCATCCGGGGCCAAAATAATCCTTCGAAACCCGCTGGCCATTGAGATACAATTGGTAAATGCCGAATGCCGTGGCATACAGTGTGGCCCGCTGGACCGTTTTGGCCGTTGAAAACTGACTTCGGAGATATTGTGCCGGCGGAAGTACATTCGTATTCAGATCGACCTTTCCCCAGGGACGACAGCCGGCTTCGCCGATGACATAGGCCTTTTCCCAGCCGCTATCGTCAAAATCCGCAGTCATCCATTTGCCTTTGGGGCCCGCAGCAACACGCCATGAATCGCCGGTTTGCACCGCAATTTTCTGTCCATCCTTCAATTCAACCACCAATGCCGCCAGAAGGCCTGTTGGATTCGGAGTCTGGCCATCATTGACGACGGTAAATGCCAGGCAATTCGAACCCGACTGCAGTAAGGATATGCAATCGACTTTTTGTGCCGAGGAGAAGCCCACCTCGGACCCGGCCGCTTTGCCGTTGACATACAATTTCGCCTTATTATCCCCTGCCATATAACAGCTTGCACTCTGTATTTTGGATATATCCGGCACTTGCACGGTGGTGCGATATCCAAATTCCACCGGCTGGGCATTTCCGGTTTTCATGTCGGCAGGCCCGATCCATTTGGCCGTCTGGAATTCGGCAGGAATCAGGCTCGGCTCAATCGCCACATCACATCCCACCCACTGCGCCTTCCAATCCTGCGGCTGGAGCAGCCCCATCGACCACTGGGCCGGAGCACTCCATACAGACGGCTTGCCATTTCCATCCCATATCTGGACCTTCCAGAAACATTGCTGCATGGAGGCCAGAGGCTTGCCCGCATACTTTGCGCCAATCGTTTCATCCGAAGCAACCTTGCCGCTATCCCACAGATCGCCCTGGTTGGCGGTCAGCGCTTTTTCGGAAGAAGCCACAAGAATCCGATAAGCCGTCTGCTTTTGCCCGCGGGCATCCGACTCAAGCACCCAGCTCAGCCGCGGCTGCAGGACATCAATTCCCAGCGGGTCAGTCCGGTATTCACAACGCAATTGAGCCGCCTGCAGAGTCTTCTGCACATCCCCGGCGGCATACAAATCACCAGTTCCAAAAGGATTGCAAACCGTCAATACAATCCCCATCATCACTGCAAATCTTAACATAGCATACTCCATCAATATAACATTACGTGTTCTTACGATCGCGCATCCACAGGGACGCCGTAATAAACCAGACTGCTGTCATAACCAGCATTCCGGTCTTAATCTGGGCATGGGAAACCTTACCCGCCAGAAAGCAAATTGGAAGAAGGATCAAAACCGCCAGCGACAGCCACGAAATCAATTGTATCGATATTTTTAGCATGACAACTCCTGTCTTAAGCCATTCGCTTTTGATAGATGCGGCTGAACAGAATATACAAAATCGCCATCACAAACCAGCCCGGCAGACTGACAAAATAAATCTCAATCCGACCCGTCCATACCAGCCAGCCGCAGACACTCATGGTAATCAGCCAGGACAGCCCCGCCGCCCAGTTAAACACTGTGCCGGACAAGTCTGCGTAATTGCTTTGAAGACCGAACTTCCGCATCAGCCAGAAATCCACAAAGATGACCGCCCCCATTGGCATCAGCACCATCCCCCACATCGCGACAAAATCCAGCAGCTTCATCGCCACAGCGGGGAACATCCCGGCCACCGCAGCGATTAAGCCCAGAACCAGTGTCACGCGAAAACGGGAAAAGTTCGGCATAATCGCCTGAAATGCCAGCCCGGCGCGATACAGTGTCGGATTGGCCGTCGTCCAACTGGCCAGGATAACGCAAATCAGCCCGGCAACACCCACAGCCTGATACGTCATCGGGCCGGGCAATACATCGGTATTTTGCGGATTCTGATGAATTTGATACGCATACAGCAGCGACGCGCAAATCCAGGCCAGAAAATGCCCCAGATACATCCCGGCGCCGGAGGCAATTCCATACCACGATTTTTTGGCATATCGGAAAATCGACAGGTCGCTCATCCCGATATGCCAGGCCATGTTGCAGAACCACGCAAAAAACATCACATGCCAGAATGTAAATTTCGTCCGGCCTTCCAGCGGCTGGCCTCCTTTCCAGATGGCCGTCTGGCACATCGTCCAGACATCACCCAGGGAATGAATGGGAGTCTGCGTGGCATCCAGAAATTGCTTGAACGTCACAATCCCGAAGGCCAGAAACATCAGCACCATCCACGGTGCGGCAAGATTGGCAATTTTCGCCACGGTGCGATAACCCGCGGCGGCAACAATGGCAACAAACACCCCCACCGCCAGAACCGCAACCACCCAGCCGATACTGTTGGGATAAAGGTCTTTCAGGCCGGGCATCCGGAATTTAAACCAGACTCCAAACGCCGTCGCTGCAACCGTAATCATCGCTCCGGCCAGAATCGTAAACATCACCCCATTGGCCAGATTATAAATCGTCACTAAATGGCGCCCGCAGATTTTTTCAAGCTGATAATACATCGTCAGCCGGGCACGCGTGGCAATCGGTGCACAAAACAGGGTCCAGCTCAGCACCGCCAGCAGATTCCCGACCAGCAGCCCCATCAGGAAATCAAAGGCGCTGACACCGGCGGCAACAAACAATGGACCAATCATCAGCTCCGTGCCCGCGGTGTGCTCACCGGCGAACATCCCCACAAAACTTTTAAAACCAAGAAGAGCTTTATCCGGCACAGGCTGGCGTTCATATTCTCCGCCGACCCCTTCACCGGTTGTTTTGCTTGCATCGTCCGTCATGTTCAGGTTCCATACATGGAAATCAACGAAACATAGACACAACAAGCCTGCGATGAGTTACACCGCAGGCTTGTCAAACGCGAGATTATTGGGCAGGAGTCTGCGGTACCGCTGGCACGACCTGTTCGATTACCGCAGGTGCAGTTTTGGACTGGCTCAGATAACTGCTGTACCCAGCGACAACACTGGATGCAACCAGCAGCAGCAGCCCGACAACCAGCAGCGAACGCGTCTTACTGCTGGTGCCCTTCCATTCGCCAAGCATCACGCCCAGAAGGGAACTGAACAGAATCGCACTGGCCATCAGTACCGACCAGCCGACATAAGCCGTCGGCCCCATGGCCGGTTCACCGGTTTTAAAGCAGATAAACTGTGAACACCATATAGCACCCGCGATGGCGGCAAACAGGAAATTGCCCGCTATGGGGGCATCTTTTTTGGTATAATCCGCAGTGGTCTTATTCTTGAAATTCAGGAACAGACACCACAGAAAATTCACTGCAAAACCACCCAGCAAGGCGACGACCAGAACGGGAATTCCACGCCATGTCCGGCTTGTCAAGGTTTCCCCAGCCGCCGCTTTGGGCAGAAGCCAGAAACCTTTATCCTTGTCATAGACAGCACCGACTGCGCCGACCATTTCCTGCGGTGCAGCTTTTTCATCGCCTTTAACCAGCGTCGATGCCGAACCGTATTGTGCTTTCAACTCGATATCCGGACCGCCCTGCAAACCAAAATTCAGCGACGCGCTCATCAGACCGGAAAACAAAACAACCAGAATGCCTTTTTTGAAATTGAATTCGGCGACAGCCTTTTTCTTTTCTTCTTCCGGCAGTTCATTTTCCTTGCTCATCCCGGCCATACCGACAAATACAATACCAGCAATCGAAACCAGCACGCCGATGAAGGATGTAATACCGGCACCCGGCTCAAACAATAAACCGATTTCCTTATTGATGATCTTGGGGATAATCGTCCCGGCTGCCGAACACAAACCGCATCCCAGTGCCAGACCAAGCCCCACGCCCAGATATCGAATCATCAATCCCCACGTCAGGCCCCCAATTCCCCAGGCCGCACCGCACAGGCAGATATAACCGAGAATATTCATCGGAGTTGTTTTCAACACCGCCAGCGCATTGGGGGCTGTTGCCAGCATCAGCACACCCGGCACAATCAGCAGGGCAAACAGGGCATAGACCGCCCAATAGCTTTCCCATGCCCAGTTTTTCACTTTTTTGAACGGCAGATAAAACACCGCCCCCGCCAGGCCGCCCAGGGTAAATATGACAATCCCCAGCGCCGGATTAGCCGTCATTTCAGCAAGAAGTACGTTTGACATCGTGTTCTCCTTAAGCGTTTCAGATTATGAACGTTGGGACAATACATCCGCCTCATACTGCTTGACTTCGGCAAACCAGGCAGGACCGACCGGCACATTTTTCTTCATGCAGTAGTAATCCCACACCGCGCCAAACGGCAGTGTCTTGAGTTCTTCCATACAGGCCAGCCTGCCGGTAAATTCCATCTTCTGTTCCATCTTCTTGAGCGTGTCATACGGCTCCAGAAGAGCATATAGTAAGGCTTTAATCATATTCCGCGTACCAATCACCCAGGCGGCAATGCGGTTGATGCTGGCATCGAAGAAATCCAGACCGATATGCACCTTGTCGAGCTTGCCGCTGCGAACCAGTTCCTGGGCAATAGCAAACAGCTCGTCGTTGAGAATTACCACATGGTCGCTGTCCCAGCGAACCGGGCGGCTGACATGCAGCAGCAGTTCCGGGCAGAACATCAGCACCGAGGATATCTTTTCGGAAATCATTTCCGTCGGGTGATAATGGCCTGCGTCAAGGCAGAGCAGTTTCTGGCGGCTGACGGCATAACCCATATAGAATTCATGCGAACCGACCGTGTAGCTTTCCGCGCCAATACCAAACAGCTTGGATTCCACGGCGTCGAGATTCAATTTGGGATTGATCTTTTCTGCAAAGATTTTGTCCAGCGAGTCGGTCAGACGCTGACGGGGACTGGTACGGTCGGCCGGGATATCCTTGTAGCCGTCGGGAATCCAGAAATTGGTCACCGCCGTATTATCGAGCTGCTTGCCCATGGCGGCAGCAATCTTGCGGCAGGCGATACCATGTTCAATCCAGAAATTACGAACACCCTTGTCCGGATGGCTCAGTGTAAATCCATCGGCGGCCAGCGGATGGGAGAAATAGGTCGGGTTGAAATCCATACCGAGTTTATTGGCCTTGGCCCAGTCAATCCAGCTCTGGAAATGCTTGGGCTGCATCTCGTTGCGGTCCACATATTTGCCGCCGTTGTCAATATAGCAGGCATGGAGATTCAGACGGTGCCGGCCGGGAATCAGGCTCAGGGCCTTCTCCACATCCATGCGAAGCTCATCAATCGTGCGGGCCTTGCCGGGATAATTACCGGTGGCCTGAATGCCGCCGCCGGACAGTTCCGCGCCGACTTTCTCATAGCCCCCCACATCATCACCCTGCCAGCAATGCAGGGACACGGGGATTTTGGCCAATTTAGCCATCGCCCGGTCGGTATTGATGCCGATCTCGGCATACTGCTCTTTAGCCAACTGATACGCTCGTTCGATATTCTGTTTCTTCATCCTGATTCTCCTTGTCCGAGTAATATTTTTCAATAAATGCTGATGTTTATATGATTATCCCATTTGTTTTTTACGGTAGGATTCCACTTCCCAGTTCTCAATGAACGCCCTGGCCCGATCCGACATGAATTGAATCCCGCCAAAAGCCTTGGCATAGTGCATAATCATCGCCCCGTCAATCGCCAGTTCCAGCGCCAATTGTGCGGATTTGGGACTTGATCCAAGACCATAAACCGCGTCGTCTGTAATCACAACCGCCGGCTCATAGCCCCGCTGCTGAACAAACGCTGCAACGCCTTCTTTTGTCGGATTTTCGACATACGGGAATGATTTTGAATACACAATATGATCCGGCGAAATTGGCCCTTCGGCGGCAGCAAACTTTTCGACGCCGGCAATAAATGCCGCATGCTGAGCAGAAAAGACCTTGCCGAAAGCGTCTCTGGCGCAAGCCAGCTTTTCCGCTGACAAAGGCCGCACAGCAGGAAATTCGACGGTAACAGAAGCCTTGATATACTCTGCTTTGAGAATAGCAAAAATATCTTCATATAATTGTTCGATATGCTTATCGCAATTGGCCGAGACAAAGATGCCATGATTCTCCAGTAGAATAATTTCGGGCTGCTTGCCATAACGCTGCTGGTACTCGTGAATGTCCTTGCGGACCTTCATGCACAGCGTATAACCAGGATCAATATAATCAATCCACAAGGCCTTGGGGAAAAGTTTTGCAGCCGTAACCTTGCCCTGCTTGGCACAGCACAGACCATTAACCATGGCCGGGTGCGTGTGAACCACAAAACGGGCATCCAGCGACTCATGCAGCGGCGCCTCAACTGAAGGCCTGCCCTGACTGCCGGGACACACCGCTGCGGCCATAATATCCTTGACCAGAGCCTCGCGGGCCTGGGGGTCAGCGGGTGTGGGCGTGTTGTATAGTAATGCCAGTCTGCTTCGATCGATGGCAACAAAGTCTTCTGGCTTAAGACCGCTTAAAACCGTGCCGGAAGGTTTCACCCAGACTGTTTGGGCATCTTTGGCAGATGTGTTTCCCCCGCCCCCTTTGACATAATCCGAGGTTCCAAACTGATGTGACAGCCTGGTTATAGTCGCAAGCAAATCCAAACAATCATCTCCTTTCGTACTGAAGATATATTGGCTATTGTGGATGATTGTAGCTGGACGGCGGGCTTAGTCAAACCATTTTTTGCGACAATATTTTGCCTTTTTGCGACACCTTCAGAAGTCTCTATTGCATTGTACGCCAGAGACTTGTATTCACTGTATCATTTTCTGTGCATCCAAAGATTGCCCGCTCAGCTTACCTGTTTTACCTGTCTTGGTCCTGTCAGGCAAATTTCTCTTTTTCTTTTTTATGCAGAACCGTCCAGGCTTCGCGTTTGAAAAACCACCCCAGCCCCGCCGCACGGACCATCCAGTCCATAGCCGTGGACAGCCACACTCCCGCCAGTCCCATATTCAGGTGATACGCCAATAGCCAGACCCCGCCCAGCCTGCAAATAAGCATGCTGACAAACGCCACATACATCGGCGACCGGGTATCTCCCACCCCTCGCAATGCCCCAATAAAAATAAAGGTAATCGCCAGAAATGGAAGTTCTATCGCCGATAAGCGCGTCGCCATGCCCGCCAGCTCAACCACCTCCGGCGTGGCTCCAAACAGCCGGGCAATCTGGGGGCCAAACACAAGAAACACCAGGCACAATATGACCATTAACACACTGACAGCGGCAATGATTTTCTTTACCGCAATCTTGGCGATTCTTGGTCGGCCAGCCCCAATCGCCTGTCCGGTGATCGTGGTCGTGGCAACCGCCAGCCCCCAGGCAGGCATGATGGCTACATTCTCAATCTGCATGGCGATCTGGTGAGCCGCCAGAACTGTCGTACCCAGACGTGTCACCATCACCATAAACAGCATATAATAGACCGAAGTCATCCCCCGCTCGATATAAGCCGGCCAGGCCAGATACCAGATTCGTCTAAGCACTTTCTTATGAATCGGCCAGAAATGCTGCCATTGGAGACTGAGCCCTCTGGGCCCGATTAATAACGCCAGCGAGAAGAAAATCCCCACCGTCCGTGCGACCACGGTTCCCCAGGCGACACCATAAAAACCAAGTTTGGGTGCCCAGATACCAAAGGCAAGCATGATACTGACCACAATATTGACGACATTCATCATGCCGGTAATCAACATAGGCCGGAAAGTATCGCCTGTACCGCGGAGCATGCCGTTACTGACCATCATAGGCAGGCCGGTTACACAGGAAATCAGCAGAATCTGGAGATAGGTTGCCCCGTAAGGAACCACCTCCGGGTCCGCCCCAAAAACAAGTAAAATGGGAGCGGTAAAGGGGGCACTCAGGCCAAAAAGGACAATCGCCATCAAAAATGCAATAACCATCGAACATCCAGCATGTTTCCTGGCAATTTCGTGCTCCATCTCGCCCCAGCTTCGGGCAACAATCGACGTGGCCGCCATGGTTAATGCAATAAAGGGAGCTGTAACCAGAAATGTCAAAATACCCGACAGCCCGGCCGCAGCCAGAAATTTTTCATTATGCAATCGCCCTACAATCAGAGTGTCGCTCAAAAAGACCAAAGAATATAGACAATTTTCGACTATCGACGGCGCCGACAGCACAGTCAAAGTGCGATTCATCTCCCGTAAACGAAGATTAATTCGTCCGGATTGTTGCCCTTTTCGCTTATTCATTGCACGATATCATTTTTGAACGTTTTTAGTCGAAATACTTCAAGCAATAAACGGTTTTTTATAAAAACTCTGTGACTTTTGCACTCTTCGTAATATAATATATAGATCATGTTAATAATTAAATTCTCAAACGAAACTATAATACGTGTTTTTAAGACGTTTCGCCACGAAAATAGATATTTAAGATACAAACGACTGACTTTCGATTTGCTAAGGAGTCAAAATGGGTCCTGAATTAGAGAAAGCGTTAAATGACCTAAGCCTTCGGATGCGGCTGATTCGAGCCATGCAGGAAAACCAGAAGCCCGAAGACACCCTCACAGAGCGGGAATCATTAATTCTTCAGCACCTTTCAGAACGTGGGACAATGACAGTGTCGCAAATATCCGAGGCCTGGCCCAATTTCAGTGAAAGCACCATTTCAATGACGCTGACGAAATTGTGGAAACGTAAATTGGTCTCCAAGACCATCAGCCCTGAGAATCAACGAATTACGCATGTCAGCCTGACAGACAAAGGCCGAAATGAACTGGACCTGATATTTAAACAGCGGCGAGAGCGTTTTCAAGCCCTCTTTGATGCGATACAGCTCAGTGATCATGAACGGGAGGTTTTTATCGGAATTTGCCGGCGGGGTGTAGCTTGCATTGATCAGTTAATGGGCAAGAAAAGCGAGGCTTTGTAGCTGCTGTTGACGCAGTTTTTGGATGATCCACATAACAAGCTATTCTAAATCCAATAACACCAATTCTATGGTCATTTATCCAAAACACAAAAAAAAGCTGCAATGAGATACCCAAAAATATTGGCCCAAAACACAAGAATAGTTGAAATTTAATGACATTTTTAAACAGTTGTTTTATATGAACTTACAATGTATTTACAGATAATTACTTCATTTTTTGAACTGATTTTAAAATAAATTATTAAACATTTATGCCTTTGGTTCTATAATATATTACAGAGTACTTGATTTCTGATTCCACTGGCCATGATTGCCGGAGAATGCATACGGATTGCAGCACTGCGGCGAGGAGGCGAATGGAAGAAAGGAGCATGAAAATGAAAACGCAATGCACGAAAACCATCTGGAGTATTGCAGTCATTTTATTGTTTGTCTGCCCCCCGATGCTTCTGGCCAAGGACAGACCTGCCGGGGGAGGCCAGCAATCAGCCCCACAGGCAGCGCCTGCACCAAAATCTTCGCCGGCACCTGCAAGTCGTCCATCTGCCCCGGCGCCTGCCGCCAGACCTGAGACCCGCTCCGCACCTAAGGCAGTCTCTCAGCCTGCACCACAGCCACAGGCTCCAAGGCCCTCTGAATCGGCAGCAAGAAGACAGCCTGTATCCAGTACACCCGCTCCAGCCGTCCGACCTGACACCAGTTCACGTAATCCCGTGACCCAAAATCGTACCTCTGTATCGACTCAGCCTGCGGGCTCAAGGCCGCAGTACATACCTCAGCAAACACGGATTCGCACCCGTCCTGCAGAGCCAACGGTTGAAGTGGTTCGTTCCGGCCAGACCTACGCGGATGCGATTACAGCCGGAAGCCAGCGAACAACGCAGTCCAGGACAAATACCGCTGCATCGCGTCAGAGTGCATCCAGGACTTCTATCGCTACTCCGATCGGCAGCAATGCAAACTCTCGGAGCACAGCATCTGATAGCGCGGAACGAAGCAATGCCTCTGCCGGGACTACGGCTCCGGCGTCGCAAGACGTGATTCGAACAGACCGGGTTGCTGAGCCGATTACGGCACGGCAAACACGCAGCAGTTCTCCTGCAGAACAGATTACCACACAAAAGACCGGCAGTAATTCGGGATTTGTCTATTATGGCGCAGCAAGCAAACGCGACAGGACGGCAGCCGCTGACACAACGACCGATCGCACCACTTCCGTGGCTTTACGTCAAAAGACCGTTGAACCGATCCGCGTTTCCACCGACACGATCCAGACTGAGCCGCAGCGTGTTTCAGTCGATAAAATCACGCGTTCGCCGGAACGAGTCAATCGCACCGAATTGACCGCTAAAGATGACAGGTCTGGTGCGGCTGCAATTACAACCCGGGATGAACAAACCACACTGGAAAGGACTGCACGTACCGAAGAAACGACTAAAAACGCCCGAACGGCAGCTTTAACTGACGAGACTCGTCAGCGCGAGAATACTGAGCGCATGGCACGTCCAAAAACAGATACTGAACCCGCCAAACCTTCTGGAAGCGCGGAAACGGCCAGGTCTGCTGCCCCGACTTTGCGGCAATCCGACTCCGGCCGGGATGCTATTTTACGTTCGCCGGCCACCGACGGCAGCGGTGGTACCCCATCTTCATCCGATTCAAGGTCCCCCGATGACCGAACCAGTCGAATCGTTGTCAATGGCGACAATAATGTGATTATCCAGGGCGATGTGAATCATGACCATCCAAGACCTTATATTCCTCACCACCGTTTTCATGACATTGACCACATCCGCCACAGCCCCTACTGGTATGGATGCGGCAGCGGTTTTGTATTCCACTGGTCCAGCAGCAGTTGCGGCTATGTAGCAGTTGTTCCCTATTACAACTGGTGGGGATTTACCTACTACTATCCCAGCTATCACCGCAAGTACGTGTTTGTGAGCCTGGGCGGCTGCTGGCCAAGTTATCGGTATCGGCGGTATTACTGGTATGGAGCCCATCCTTATTACTGGTATGGGGCGGATGTAATTCCAACCACAACCTACTCGGACTACAACACCTATAACACCTACAATACCTACAATACATATAACACGTACACAACCCCTGCCGCAGATACGAGTCAGCCGCTGACGCCGGCCGAGACGATTACGGTTCCAGATGCTAATTATTCCTGGAACAAGGAGACTGCCCCTGTAGATGCTCCGGAATTTGAAACGGCCGCAGACCTGTGTTTTGACCATGCCGTCAAGGTATTCGAAGCGGGCAAATATGATGAAGCAGTCCTGCAGTTCCGTGAAGCGGTGAAGCTGTCACCGGACGATGTGGTGCTGCCGTTTACCTATGCTCAGTCATTGTTTGCCGCCGGCGATTATGCCATGGCCGCCAGCGTGCTGCGGGAAGTCATCGCGAAGATACCGGCCAGTGAGCCGACGGTTTACTATCCTCGCGGGCTGTACCGCGATGAGGCTGTTCTGAAAGCTCAGATCGCATCGCTGGAAAAAGCGATTGCCAGCGAACCGTTCAGCACTGACTACCAGCTTCTGCTGGGCTACCAGTATCTTGGTTTGAACGAACTGGAAAAAGCTGCCACCCCGCTGATCGAGGCAGCGAAAAATCCCGCCAATGCCGATGCGGCAGGCAAGCTGATCGATCTGGCGGCTAAACTGGAAAATGCCAGGCAGCCGCAGTAATAATTACAACCAAAATGAGTCCTGAATGGAGAGTGCAGCATGAGAAGGGTAATGAATTCAACAATCTCAATAGGTCTATTTGTATGGTCGGCAATCGTTTGGGGACAAACACCGTTTGTGGTATCCCCATCAAGCAATATACAGCAATGGCCTGCTGTTTCTAACGGAGTCATAGTCTGGCAGGAGTATGTTGAATACAACGGTCAATGGGATTGGGATATTTACGGCGTCGATGTGATCAATGCCCCTTCGGAACTCATTGGAGTTGCTGCTTTCGAAGCCAACCAGACCCACCCTTCCCTGTGGGGAACATATGCCGTATGGGAAGATGACTTTTACGGGGATACCGATGTCTGGATGTCGAATATTTCCGATACACAGAACATCACGACGCATTCCATTACACCCTATTTGAATAATCAATCCTTTCCCCGCATTCACGGCAATACCGTTGCCTGGCAGCATCAGATCGCCGACCCGGATACACAAGCTCTGGATTGGGATATCTACGCCGCAGACATCACAGATCCGGAAAATCCGTTGATGTATGTCGTTGCAGCCTTTACCGGCGACCAGCAGTATCCTGACATTTATCGCAGCCTGATTGTCTGGCAGGATAATTACTGGAGTGATAATGATATTGCGGCTGCGGATGTCTGGCGTCGTGATGAACCCGAACAGTATTCCATTTCTTCATTGACGATTGACCAGATAAGCCCGACTACAGACGGCAAATATGTCATCTGGCAGGAAGACTTCGGCGATGGGGACTTCGATTTATATGGTGCGGACACAACAAATCCGGAAAAACCCCTGGAGTTTCTGATCAGCGATGCCAACGGAGCACAAATCAACGCCGCGGTCAGCGGCCATCTGGTGGTCTGGCAGGACAACCGCAACGGCAATTGGGATATTTACGGCTTTAACCTCATTACCAGGCAGGAATTTCAGATTACCAGCGACAAAGACAATCAGACTTATCCCGTAATTGACGGCCTGCTAGTGGCTTACGAAGACGACCGATCCGGCAAAAGCGCTATTTTCGCAGTTCAACTGGAAGGCAGCGCGATAGCAAATTGTACCGCACCGGTTTCCGGCGACACCAACGGCGATTGCCGTGTTGACATGAGTGACCTTGCAGCCATAGCGTCCGGCTGGCTGACCTGCAATCTGGATCCCGTGGAAACCTGTGGACTATAAACACATTTTCAGACAGATTCCTGTTGTTTGCACCCTGAT
>CAZKAI010000017.1:4120-51202 GCA_964550565.1 uncultured Pirellulales bacterium | reverse complement strand
ATTATCACCTCCACGATGACGACAGCCAGAAGACGATGATGGAACTTGCCAAATCGGAAACATCTGAACTTGCCGATAATGATTCTGAGGACAGTTTGAGGACAGTGGATGAGTATAAAATAAGCAAGAATCTGCAACCTATTGAATTACAAGAACTTATAGACGTGATTTTAGCCAATAAAGAAAAAAACGGAGAGGGAGGGATTCGAACCCTCGGTGCGGGTTATTACCCACACGACGGTTTAGCAAACCGTTTCCAGAAAGACATAAAGTATTGTGATAACAGTACTTACGAAACTCCAAAAAACACATACACCGAAAATAACACCGATTCGAGCCGGATTTTGAATGATTTTGACCGACTGGCGGAAGTATGGCCCGCCCTGCCGGAACATATCAAAGCGGCTATTATGGCCCTGATTCAATCCTGTAAGCCACAATGATAAACCGGGATCATGGATTTGATCTCATGGGGATATGGAAAACCGTAAGGGGAATTACAGACAATCGCCAAGTAAGATGGCAATGTAAGATTCTTGAATGTTTTAGCAAGCCCCAAGCTCACATAAAAAGCAAATTCAATCTCTCTGTCTATTCCCGCTGAATCCCTGCTGTTATCCATTGACCAAACAATGGCTTTGCTCAACCTGCCCAGGCGTACTTTATATTCTTTGATACTTAGGGGCTGACAAAGCGATAAAAAATCCGGAACGTATCATGCGGCTGCCTGGATTCTTAAACACCAAGCGAGAGCCATTTGTCCCTTGTCGCATTTTGGGGGAAAATCATGCAACGTGTAAGCTTGATGATATTACTGCTGTATTAGACAGCCTTGACACACAGCAATCTACTCCTAAAATTAAACCACAATCGGCCAAAGCAATGCCAAATGCTAAAGATTACGCCGAACGCCGGGCAAGGGCTGTCCTTTATGCCAGTAAAGTACCTGGGGTATCTGAGGGGCAACGCAATAGCGAAGCCTATAAACTTGCGGCTGCGATTAGAGAAAAATTCGGTTTACAGAATGAAGACCTGATGGAAATATTGAGCGGCTGGAATAGTAAAAATACACCGCCCTTAGATTCAGGGGAATTGGCTTCAATCATCAATCATGTTGGTAACTATGCCAAAAAAGCCGGGGCTGGCTATGAGCCATTAAAGAATACGTCACAAAACACCGTCTCAGAGCCAAGACTGAAAACAAAAACTTGCTCTGAAATCCTACCACAAGAAATTGACTTTTTAATTCGTGTGCCACGACCAATGATTTGCTTGAATTCCGTCATGGAATTGATATTGGAATCCAGGACAATGAGTTTGCAGGTCTGGGCATCGACGCCGGTGGTCATCAGCTTGGAGGTGGTGGCAATGACCGGATAGGGTTCTTCGGGGTTAATAAAATTATCCACTTCCCGTTTGCCCTGATCATCATCGCCGGTAATTCGCATGACATACTTATGATTGGCTCGGGCCGGCTCACCGTCATTTTGTCTTTGAAATGCTTGAAATCATTGCGTTTGGTCTGGTCGATGAGGATGTTTCTGTCGGCAAGAAACAAGATTCGTTTTTTGACGCCATTTTTCCAGAGGCGATAAATGATCTGGAACGCGGTGTAAGTTTTACCCGTACCCGTCGCCATGACCAACAATATCCTGTTCTGGCCTTTGGCAATCGCCTCTACGGTTCGATTGATTGCTATTTGCTGATAATAGCGGGGTGATTTACCGGAACCATCGTAAAAGTAATCAAACGTCGCAATCTGTTCCTGCTGAGGCGTTTTTAACCCTTTGTATTGTTTATAGCTGAGCCAGAGTTGCTGCGGGCTTGGAAATTGGTCGAGCGTCAGGTTTTTCTCGATTGGCTTGGAAAGCCCGGAACGATCATGCAACAGGAATCCGTCCCCGTTGGAACTGAATGCGACGGGAATATCTAAAATGGAAGCATAATTCAGGGCTTGCTGCATTATCATCAACGGCGGACCGTCAAATTTAGAGTCGGCAAAAAGATCGGTCACGTTGCGAAAATCCATAATTGCAAAGAAATGCTTATCGAAGTCTTCACGGATACCAGAGATATTGCCATACGGCTTTTTTATTACTCTTATCTCTCAGGAAGGCGTTGGTAAAAGCACACTCGTTTCTAAGTGGACGGCTGATATTTCTCACTCTGGCCGTACAGCAAGCCGGGCAGTTGAAATCGGCGAGTGGCTTGTCCAGCGACTGGGTAACGATTCAATCCCACAAAAAACAATTGCCGACGAGGTGTATCTAAAATTCAAAATCGGGGAGAAGCGGCTGGGCGACATTGCCAAGCAATTCGGAATCACCAAGCAGTATTCGGGTAGATGCTGGGTCTGGAGGGCAAAGCGATGAAACTACCCTATGGAAACCTAAAAAAGAGTATATTCTTATCTATTCTTCTCTGTTCTTCTCTATTCCCCTGTCGTTTTTACGCTGATACTGACAGGGGAATAGATCGGAACACATTGCCACCCCAGCGGAATCGTTCTTCTGGGTACAATTCACACTTTTAAAGGAAATAACACTATGAAAAAAGGATTCACCCTTCAACAGCACAAGAATTACGGAATCGAATTACAGAACGCCCACGACTTGGTAGTACATCTTTCCTGCGCCACAGCAAATTGTTATGGGATTTCAAGCAAGGTGGCAAAGCGTGCAGACAAGGCCGCACAAGCAATCAGCCTGCTTAAGAGTGAGTTAGACAATCGGATGTATGCCGAGAACGATGCAACTCCGGATATGACAACCATTTATTACGGGGCGCAATTTTTAAAAGAAATGGCAAAGTCGAAGACTGTCAATAAAATCGAAAATACTTAAGTCTTTGAAATGCAAATAATTCTGGAATATGCTTATCCGCATATAGTATTGGTCGGTATGATTCGAGAGTATATATTTTCAGAAAAATACTTGCATATAGCGAAGCATTGGTGTATATTATTATTATGGATATAGCTGAGACAATCAGAAAAGAGTTTATGACCTGTGGTAAAAGTCGTTACGTAATTAGCAAGGAAACCGGAATACCGGAATCCGTCCTGTGCCGGATAGCCCAGGGCAGACCTTGTGAAACAGGTACAGCGGATATTTTATTGAAGTATTTCGGCTATAAACTGACAAAAGAAAAGAGGGCATAAAATGGCAATCCGTAAAGCAAGACGGCTGAATAAGATAAGCGGCAAGGTTGAAAAATCGACAAGCTGGCATATCTACTTTCACGACCATCACCAGCGGGAACATTCTTTTGCGACGGGGACGGACTTAGATGAAGCCCGGCGGCTGGAAATCAAAATAAGAAATCTTGTCGGTTGCCGTAAAAACGGGTTTTATCCCCCGGAAATGACGGATTGGATCGATGGATTGCCGGGGGCTTTACGCAAGAAACTGGCCCGCTGGGATTTACTTAGCGGCGGCAGGGTTGCCGCTGGCATTCCTTTGGCTGAACACCTTGCCGACTGGCGGACTCACTTGATAGCGTCCGGGGTTACTGTCAAACAGGCTGAGTTATTGCATTCCCGGGCTGAGCGGGTCTTTACTGCTGCGGGATTCTCTTATCTGCCTGATATATCCGCAAGTAAAGCCCTGAACACTATCGACGGGCTGGCAAAGATAGTCAAACGCAAGGACTCTAAAACCGGCAAGATGGAACTGGTCGAAACCGCCCGGAGCATTTCTTCTATGACTAAAAAACACCACTTGCGGGCGGTCAAACAGTTCACTAAATGGCTGAAAACTGACGGCAGAGCGTCAAACAATCCTCTGGACAATCTGACAATCAAAGGTGCAGTTGTAGAGAATCAACGGCGGGCTTTATCACAGGCTGAAATTGTTTACTTGCTGGACTATACAACGAATGCCGGGGTCTTACAGGGAATGACCGGGGCGGAGAGGGCTTTGATTTACAGGCTGGCAATTGAAACAGGATTGAGAG
Organism: uncultured Pirellulales bacterium; assembly: GCA_964550565.1. Classification (GTDB taxonomy): domain Bacteria; phylum Planctomycetota; class Phycisphaerae; order Sedimentisphaerales; family Anaerohalosphaeraceae; genus Anaeroglomus. Next base: position 47,248 of record CAZKAI010000017.1, on the reverse strand, counting down.
CGAATGAGATTGCAAGTTTGAAACGCACCAGTTTTGATTTTGAAGGGCTTTCAGTTCGGGTTGAAGCCACTGACACCAAAAACAAAAAGCCCGCCCTACTGCCCGTCAAGACCGGGACAATGGCCAGGATTAAAGAACAACTTGCGGGCAAGATGCCGACAGCGGCGGCGTTTGGGCTGAATCCCAAACACGGGGCCAAGCTGATACAGGCGGATATTAAAAATGCCCGGACAGGCTGGATAGACTCCGTCAAGGATAATCCGGCTGAACACCGACAGCGGGTTGAAAGCGATTTTCTGGCAATCAAGACCGACAAAGGCAAAATTGACTTTCATAGTCTGCGGCATTGTTTCGGGTCGATATTGGCGGCAAGCGGAGTTCACCCCAAAACCGCACAAGCATTAATGAGACACTCTAAAATTGAATTGACTATGTCCATTTATACGCATGTACAAGATGATAAATTGACAGAGGCTATCGACAATCTACCTGATTTTGATACTAACAGACAGATTGCCCTTAAGACCGGGACGGACAACTTCACAGTTGATGCAACAGGTCAAAATAGGGCTGAAATCAATACACCGAAAAAAACACCGAATCAAACCGCAAAACACAGCAAAAGTCTGCACAAATCGGCACAGAAAAACGGCGAAAATCTAAAATCCAAAAATGTTGCAGAATGCCTTGAAAAGCCCGTTATAATGCAAAAAAACGGAGAGGGAGGGATTCGAACCCTCGGTGCGGGTTATTACCCACACGACGGTTTAGCAAACCGTTGCCTTCAGCCTCTCGGCCACCTCTCCAGGCTGTAATCAGAACCGTAATTTACCTCTGGATTGGCCGGATTGCAAGTACGTTTAGTCTAAATCCGAAATTTTTCCACAAAAAAAGGCGATTTTCGCCCTTACGGATTCGAGTTAATTCATTGACAAAATCCAATAATCGATTACATTAGTCGCTAATCTGATAAACTTTTTTTGCCGAAGAAGAGGTAGTAACTATACTAAATTATTGAAAGGGCTGAGTCATGAAATACAGGTTGTATTGTGTCGCCATTGTCGCTTGTTTGTTAATGGCCTCTGTTTCGGGATGCTTTAAGGCTGACCAGGAGAATCTCAAGGCCTTTACGTATCCGAATGATGCGACGGTCACGGCCAGTGATTATGTAATCCTGCCGCCGGATGATGTCACAGTCATCTGTACCTCTGTTCCAGAATTAATGGGTACAGGCTCCATGCTCGGACAGACACAGACCGTTCGCCCGGATGGCGTGATTTCATTTGAACGAGTTGGTGAAATTACCGTAGCCGGCAAAACCCCCCGTCAAGTCGCTCAATTAATTGCAGAACGTATCGCCGGCATGTACAAAATGACCGGTGACAATCCGATTGAAGTCCGCGTCCGCAATATGAGCCATTATTATTATATGGTTGGCATGGTCAACAGGCCTGGAGCGCAAATCTTTACCGGCCGCGAAACAACCCTGTCAGCCCTGACCAAGGCAGTCCCTAATAACCTGGCATGGAAGGATCAGATTCAGGTCATCCGGCCTTCAACGAATCCCAAAGAACCCTCAAAAGTCTTTGCCCTGGATTATCGCAAGCTGGTTGAACAGGGAGACATGACCTGTAACGTCCTGCTGCAGGAAGGCGACGTCATCTATGTTCCGCCGACCATTCTCGCTTCTATCGGATTAACCGTTGGCGAAATCGTCAGCCCCATCCTCCAAACCGGCAGTGCTGTTAACATGTTAGCGACTCCGTAATCTAATTAATTGCTCCGGATTAAATAGTCAAGAGAGGCTGGCAGTCTGAATGGCTGCCAGCTTTATATATTATGTCTTCAAAAACAGCCTTAAAACGAATCCATGTTCTTGGGACGATCTGGTTTGTTACCTGTGCGGTATTTTTGTTATCACTGGCACTGCATCAGGCCGGTTTCAAGTGGTGGATTGTTTTCTCATTTTCGGGATATTCTCTTGTTTTTTTCCTGTTTTTCATCAATGTCTATGTATTTGCCATTTTTCGCGGTGTCTCGCGTCATCAAACCATTCTTGAACATCCATTAACAACTTCGACATACTATATTGCTTTTTATGATTTGAGCCCCTTTCTCGGCAGCCTGGCTGGCTTTTTGTGTTCAATCACCCTGCCGGAACTGGGAATTCTGGGCATCTTGTCCACGGTTGCCGAAGGAACGCTGACGTTTACTTTTCTGGTATGGATATTCTTTGATCCGCTTCTGGGATTCATTGAAAACCTGATGCCGCAATGCGCCCAGCATCGGAAGCAGCGATTGGCGGCCGAAGCCGAGCAAAAACGTCTCAAAGAAGAGGAAAAACAGCAATTACTGGCCAGTCTTGAGCAAAAAGAAGCTCAGAATATGCGTTTATGGAATGAGACTCTTGAGCCGACGGCTGACCGGCTGGCGGAACTGCTTTCCCATCCGCTGCTGGATGAGCAGACGCACAGAACCATCGTTCAAGCCGGCGCACAAGCCTGGCAGCTTGGGGGAATTATCTGCATGCGTCATCTGCACCAGATGGTACTGAACAAGACAGGCCAGATTGAGGTGGACTACCTGGCTCTGTGGTGGGATGGCATCGGAACCTGGCAAAAACCGCATTTCAGCCAGCTTGTGCATGACCGGTGAACGGCATGAACAAAGTGTCGTCCATCAGAGCGAATTAATTCGCCCTGCCGGCAGCTTTCTCAAATAAACCGATTAACGCTTCAGTCACCCGCCCCACATCGAACTTGCTTCGAACGAATTCCTGCCCCCGTTGTCCCATTTCATGGCAAATCCGGGGATTTTGTATCAGATATTCGATTTTATCCGCCAGGTGTACGGGGTCTTTTTCTGGAACAAGAAAGCCTGTAATGCCATTCTGTACACCATCCGGTATTCCATTATGCAGTGTAGAAACCACAGGGATTCCAGCCATTTGCGCCTCCTGCAGCACCAGCCCCTGCCCTTCACAATCTCCATCCGCCGCTTCGATGCTTGGTAGAACGAATATATCAGCCTGTCGATACAGATTCAATACCTCAGATTGTGTCTGCTCGCCCAGAAAAGTGACATCCTCCGTAATATTTAATTCTGCAGCCATCTGTTTATAATGATCCATCAACGGTCCATCCCCAACCATCCAGTAGCGAAACCGATAGCCTCGCGACTTGAGCAGAGCCATCGCTTTGAGGGAATAGGCATACCCTTTCTTTTCGACCATGCGTCCTACCGTCAGAAGGGTCGCAACATCGCCCGAAGCCGGCCTTTGAGCCATAGGAACAAAAAACTTGTCACATCGCAGGCTTTCGTGAATGATATGAATTTTATGCTCTGGGCACCCCAGCCGGACCATTTTATTTTTTGTAAAATTGGTATTGGCGGTAAACAGCTCACCAAGAGCAAACAAGTCTTTATAGCATTCCTCTCCAGCCTGACGCGGATAGCTGTTGACGTCATAACCATGAAAAGAGGTAATCAAAGGAATATCAAGCCCGGCCTTCTTCAAATCCACCAGCATGGCGGCATTAGGGCCAAAGTGGCAGTGTACTAGATCAAAATCTGTCCGGAATAAATCGAAAGAAAAAAACAGCCGCGTATAGCAGAATCCCTTCTCACAGCGAAGATTGGCCCGGAGGATTCTGACCGCACGCCACCCCCTCCTGAAGAACAGTTTTAAAAAACCCAAGACAGCTTTCCGCCGTTTATCCCACTTGCCTGGAGACACAATCGCAGGATATGTTACAAAGTCCATAAGCCGGTATTTCTTGATATCGTCATGCATTCTGGCTGTTTGAGGTTTCGACGACATGGGAAATATTCTGACGCAATGTCCTGTTGCAACCAACTGTGTAATCGGATTGACAATAAATGTCTCGGACAGAGCAGGAAACACGCCTGTCACAACCACAATATGATAATTTTTCTTACCAGTTCCTTCCATCTCACAAGTATCCCAAATCGCGAAGCCGCTGTTCTATGTTTTTCTCATCATCACTGGAATAAGTATGTTCCTGACCGCTGTCCGGCTCCGAATCCTTGTCATCCGGCATGATCGGGAGATTCTGCTTCACATATTCGGCACTGAACATCTCCTGCAGAATTCGACCATTCATCGCCGCAGGAATCCCTATTCGCAGCATATACAGCAGTGTCGGTACAATATCATACAAAGATGCTGTGAATGTGCCTCTGGCGGCAATTTCCTTTCCATGAAGAATAAAAATACCATCCTTGTGATGCTTGCCGATATGCCGATCTTTGGGCGGCTGAACCGGACTGAACAGACTGCTGTCGACCTGAAAGTGTCCGGTAAAAGAATACCCCTCTTCCGGATCGATAATCAGATCGGGAAGATGGTTCATTCGCTGGCCCTTATAAATGTTCTCCTTGCGATATATCGCATGAACCACCTTCCTGCCGGTGTCGGGGTCCGTAAGACCCTGCAGCTTGTCTGTGATTTCTCTTGCCAGCACTTCACGTAAGGCCGGTTCGTGTTCCAGGAGATATATAAATCCTTCATTACTCCTTCCGACAGAGAACGCACGAACATGATCCCATGCTCCGGTGCTGCTTTTCAGCACGGCATTTTCTACCCGATCCACTTTATCCCTGGGAATAAATGCCTTCAGGAGCTTTCCCACTCTCAGTGTCCTGGTAATTTTTTTCAACAACGATGTTTTTTCGGTGCCGGGCTTGCTGAGATAGCCTTCCTGAACCAGCCAGTTGCCCAGATTAAATCGTTTGAAATGAGGTCCAAAGCCGTGATCCGAAAGCACACAGGACAAGTCTGGTGTACCGTTATTTTTTTCAAATGCCGCATAGACACGTTGAATCTGTTCATCAAGCACTCTGTGAAATCGCCTGAATATTTCCGTCTGAATGGATTTCGAAAACCCGGGATGCCGGGGATCCATATAATGCCAGAGCATATGCTGAATCACATCATTAGCTTGAAAATGAACCATAAACACATCAAATGGCCGTGAATCCAGCAGCCAGCAGGCCGCATCTGCACGGGTTCTGACAATATCACACAACGCCTCCGTCAGCAGGATGGGATCGTCAATCAGATTCTGAGAAATAAATTGAATATTAAATATGTGATAGCCCGGGAATCTCGTCAGCAATTGCTCTTTGACTTCCTGGGGATAGGTGAAAGCCGAATCCATGGACGGCGTCGGCAGTCCGCTGACCACAACACCGTTGATCGGCCGGGGCGGATAGGTCATTGGGACGTTCATCAGCCCCACACGGTAGCCCTCTCGGCTCAATATGTCCCACACAGTCTGCCCCAGGCTGTCGGAACTGACAAAAAAGCCCCGCTTTTGCTCTTTATCCCAGTATTCAAAATCAAACACACCCGTCTGTCCGGGATTTCTGCCGGACTGAAAAGCCCCCCACGCCGCCGGCGTAATCGCTGGAATAGTGGATTCAAGCACACCAGAAACCCCGTCACAGCACAACCTCTGCAGGAACGGCATCTGACCAGCTTCAAAAGCCGGCTTCAGAACCGACCAGGAGCCTCCATCAATGCCAATGAATAAAATTTTATTTTTCATCATACGTCCTGATTCAGGCAAATACGATTTTACCGTCTTTCTGCAATAGTACCACAAACACAGGTTTCAGCAACGTGATTATACTGATCCTGCCGATATTTTTCGTTACGGCACGGCGACGAAAGCCGTATCCGCAGCGTGCCTCTTGAGCTCACAACACCATCATTCGGTAAACATGCTTCATCTGTATATGTTCTGTGACAAAAGCTGTACCCGTTTCTTTTTATGGGGCGGATTCAATGATAGGACTCTGATCTTGTGATCGCCCTGCCAGTCGGGTACGGCACAATGCAATGATTTCTCCGAATGTATCCATGGTCTTTGACTTAAACACAATATCAATCAGATACGCCAATCCCAGATAACTGCCCGCTCCAATGATCATCATAACGCAAAGTCCCGCCACAGAATCTTTCTGAAAAAAAACCGTCTGGCACGCATAAACAATTAATCCCATGCACACTGAAGCAGCCAGCGGATAGAAAAAGGGACGATACATTGCCCAATTGCTGGACTGTAAAAGACGCCGTGTCAGATGAAAATCCAGCGGATTGACAAGCACATTAATTGTCAGCATCGTCAGGGCGATACCTGTTATTCCGTACAGCCGGGTTAATGGATACAAGGCAGCCGCATAAATCACAATTCGCAACAGGGTGTTATAGCGATTTGCGTGAGGTTTTCCGATCGCATTAAACAAGGGGCCGCGCGTTCCGCCGATCACCATGAATAACCCCCTCAAAGCAAGTATCTGCAAAACAGGAGTCATGGCATGATACTCCTGTTTAAGCACAAGCCGCACAAAAACGGGTCCCAGCAGAATAATCCCCATGGACAAGGGCGCAGCAACAAATGAAACCAGACCAATCAGCTTGAGGTATGCATCCCGTAACCGCACAATATCATCCTGAAGCAGGGAAAAAGCCGGAAACATAACCTGACCCACGATGGTTGTGATCTCCGAAAAAAGCAATGTAGCATATCTGGATGCCTGATAATACAGGGCAATGGATCCAATACCAAGTACCCCCCAAACGATAACCTGGTCGCCAAACGTCAGGATAAATCCAAGAATTGACATTACATAGACCCATTTACCGAATTGCCAGAGCTCTTTGGCCTTTGCAAAATCCAGCTTTAATTTAGGACGATAATCACAAATTACATACCCCATAACACAGCCAAATGCCCCGGCAGCGATCCATCCGGCCACGTACGCCCACACATTGCGATAGAGATATAACCAGACCAGGGAGACTGTACAGTCAATGAGGACTTCGGCTATTTTGACATAGGTTAACGGACGAAAATTGATATTGCGCGTAAAAAACAGGATTCCGATATTGGATAATCCCTGGAAAAGAAATCCGCATCCCATCACGCGCATCACATGGATAGCCAGCACACGATGTGATTCATCCTTGATGCCTATCGATACAAAAAACGGAGTCACGGCATAAAAAAGCAAACAAAGCAAAATACTTCGAATCAGACCAACAGTCCATGCAGTATCAAGATAACCATGAATATGGCCTTTTTTCTGAATCAGGGCTATATTGTAGCCTGTCTCGGAAAGGACTGCCAAAAATGTCATCAGCAGAAAAGCGGCACTCATAATACCAAAGTCTTCAACAATCAAAACATTAGCGATGATGATAGTTTTGATAATCCCTATGATGTGCGAAGCGATTCGCAAAACCGCAATCCAAAAACCACCTTTCAGGGATTGATAAAATAAATTGGAGTTTTCCTTGGATTTTTGTATCATTAATTATCACTATATTATTATCTTTGTTTAATTACAAATATACATCAAGCACATCCACATTCAGACAATTACGTCATGCAAATTGTCTATAATCATCACCAAATAATCTAATCATCGCCGCGTATTAAATACGATAAAAATATTATTGTCAATAACTTATAACTCGATATAAAAGTATAGAATCACCGAGAAAACAAGTATGAACATGGAAGATTATGCCAGACATTTCCTGAACGCTGTATATGAATCCGACTATTCCGTGGCTTTGACCGGCGCCGGGGTATCAACGGATTCAGGCATTCCGGACTTTCGCAGCCCCAACGGCCTTTATTCCAAAATTTCTCAGGAGACGTTCGAACTGGATTTTTTCCTAAATCAGTTCGAGGATTACTACCGAATAGCGATCGAACATATTCACCCTCTGGCCGACAAGGAACCCAACATTACTCATAAAATGCTGGCTAAAATACAAAATCAGGGGATGCTGGATGCCATTATTACCCAGAATATAGATGGACTTCATCAGAAAGCCGGGGCAACGAATGTGATAGAATTTCATGGAAATGTGACAGGATTTCACTGCATAAAATGCGGCAAGGCTTACGATCGAGAGTACGTGGACAAAGAAATCAGGACTTGTCATGTCCCCTACTGCCAATGCCGCTCACTGATTCGGCCAGACATTGTGTTTTTTGGCGACATGATACCACTGGAAGCCCTCAATGCCGCTCAGTTGTCTTCCGGATCGGCCAAAGTGTTTATCATAATGGGAACTTCGCTTCAGGTCCACCCTGCGGCCGGAATGGCTAATCTTGCCAGGCGATATGGGGCCAAACTTTTTATTATCAATCGAGAACCCACCGCCATGGATACCCTGGCGGATTGGGTCTGCCATACCGAACTCACCGCATTTTCTCAAGCAGTCCTGAATGCATTGGCAATTCGTGGGGATTAACAGGCTCCCATTAACCAATAAAAAAGCTCAACCGAAGGGAAAACCTCCGGCTGAGCTTATCTTTTTATATCACAGAGAAATTAGTCGTCCACCATTTGCAGTGTGGTAAAGCTGCCGCCCAGACCTTTATTCTGGACCATATTCAGGCCGTCCATCTGTGTTCCCAGGTATGAACCCGTGGTTACATTCTGCCAGATAAGATCGGCCATGCCGTCACCATTGAAGTCAGTCACATCCACAACCTGCAGGGTCGTGGTGCTGCCGCCGAAATTCTTGGTCAGGCCCAGATTGAAGGCATTGATCAGAGTTCCCATGAACGCGCCGGTATTGACATTGCGCCACAGGATATCCGCCATGTTGTCACCATTGAAGTCTGCTACATCTGCAATCTGCAGGGTGGTGCTGCTGCCGCCCAGAGCCTTGTTCTGAACCATATTCAGACCATTCATCTGCGTGACAATATAAGCACCGGTATTGACATTCCGCCAGATGAGATCGTCCATCCCGTCGGCATTCATGTCAGCCAGTTCCACAATCTGAAGAGTGGTGCTGCTGCCGCTGAGATTGCGGGTCAGGGTAATATCCAGGCCATTCATCTGCGTGCCGATAAAGGCGCCGGTGTTTACATTACGCCACAGGATATCCATTTTGCCGTCGGCATTGAAGTCTCCAAAATCAGCAATCTGAAGAGTGGTGCTGCTGCCGCCCAGACCTTTGGTCTGCGTCATGGTCAGGCCATTCATCAGCGTACCCAGATAGGCGCCGGTATTGACATTCCGCCACACCAGGTCCGTCTTGCCGTCCGCGTTGAAATCCACTAATCCCACAATCTGAATGGTAGTATTGCTGCCGCTGAGACCTTTGATCTCAAGGGTCGTGTTACCATCCATAAGAGCACCTAAATAGGATCCGGTATTCACATTACGCCACAGGATATCCGACTTGCCGTCGGCATTAAAATCAGCCAGTCCCGCAATTTCAAGAGTCGTGCTGCTGCCGCCGAGATTTCGGGTTACACCCATCGTCAGGCCATCCATCAGGGTGAACAGAAATGCGCCGGTATTGACATTATTCCACAGGATATCGTTTTTGCCGTCACCGTTAAAGTCAGGATACACAACCTCTTTCTGCCAGTTCAGGACAGGATAATGCGTCGCAGAGGACATTTTCCAGAAATCATTGGAACCATTCGCCGTCTCGCCGACAAAGTCCCAGCCTGCTGCAACAAACATCGCGCGTGCTTTCATTTCAATCGTTGTTTTGCCGATACCGCCGGCGCTGACCGCCTGGCCGGAAGCCTGAGTATCCCAAAAACCACTGTTAACCGTACTGCCGCTGTGGCCGCCTACAAGTCCGCCGACAGCCGTCATACCGCTGACCGCACCCATTGCATAGCAGGTGGTGATCACACCGGTATTATATCCAACCAGACCGCCGATATTTTCCTGACCATTAACGGAACAGCTCGAATAGCTGGCAATTAACGAACCGCCAAGATTGTAACCAACCAGGCCGCCGGTGTTGTATCCGCCCTGAATTGAGCCGGTTGTATAGCATCCGATAATGATCGTTCCAATCTCATCCCATCCCACCAGACCGCCAACGTAACTGGCGTTGGGAGCAGCTATTGAGATGTTCTCCAGACCGAGGTCGTCTATTCTGGCATCATCTGTATATCCAAACAAACCCACATAAACCACTATAGCGTTTGTGGAATAAGTCAGATTGCTGATGATATGACCGTTTCCATCAAATGAGCCGGTGAACTTCGTGGCCGCATTACCGATGATGTTATATTGAGTGCCTGTGTAAGCAGACATATCAATATCAGCCATCAGGATGAAATACTTATCCCAGTCAGCAGAATTAAGGCCGATGGTATTCATATCATCAGCAGTCATAATCTGATAGGGATCTCCTTCGGTTCCACTGCCGCCGCTATATGCCGCAGCCTGCGATGCGGTGGATAAAAACGCCACCATTCCAATCACGAGTGCCAAAAACAACTTGTTCATAAAACCTCCCTTCAACAAAAGTGTTTTGTTTGTTTTTTCGTCATTCCAATTGTCTTGAGCAATTGCAGCAATTGCCCGCCAATTACGCCAACAATGACCACTGTTTGAGATTCGATTTCTTTTGCTCATCATGTATCCCCAGAAAAAATGAAATATCCAGAAACGGATTGTACCAAATTGGGGATTTTAATTCAACGCATTTTTGATATCTATACGCCTGTATAAGGATTAAAATTATCTTGTTTTGGCTGATATAGCTCTATTCTACGTCTTTTGTCCGGTAAAAACACGATAATTTTCTGACAAACGCTGCTTGCCTGAAATCAAATTTCAACGAAACGATGGATACATTCAATTGATTGGATAAGAGATTTTTATTTTTTTATTTTCCCGGTAAAGGTGCAAGCCCTGTCCAGATTTCAGGGTCGTTGGAATATGCATTTTTATCGGTCCGCTGCAGCGACTGACCTGAACCGTTGGGGCCCGTTGGCCAGGGTGTTGTATCCGTATAATCAATCAGTTCCACGGGAATATAGATTCTCGCTTTATTCCATTCCTGGTCGCCGGGAATTTGTATGGCGATTTCCTCACCATTATTATCCAGTTTTCCGGTATAGGGGCCAAATACTCGCGTACCTGCAGGCAGAATAGAACCATAGCTGCTGCCGAATAAGGAAGGATTTTTGGCAACAATGATATATTCGCCGGGCAAAACCGTTGTACCGGACGGGAATTCATACCCAACACCATCAATCGTCCAAGCTAAATCCTGCGAAGTAAAGACTCCCTGGGGATTTTCAGTCGAAACAGTCGCCATCAGAGACACTGCCTCAGAAGAACGGTTATACAGCTCAAGATATTCATAATCGGCCCCCTGCACTGGATTATACATAATCTCGGTAATTACCAGCGGAGCGACCAGCGGACTGCTGTTGGTCTGCTGCGGCGTAGGCGTCTGCATCCGGACAAAATCATACCCATTGGTCAGAGAGGCTTTTTCATATCGGCCAAAAGAAATCCCGGTCTCCGAGGCATCAAATTTCTGACGCGCCTGGTAATAGCCGGTTACTTCGCCGTTCTGGCCGGAGTACAAGTACACGGTCTCACCGGCTTCGCTGAGTCCAAAGCGTTTTTCAATCGGCTGTGAACTGCTGCCAAACGACGTGTCCTGATAAAAAACCAGATTGCTGCCGCCATGAAGTATGGTCCCGGCCGGAATCTCATATTTGCGAATGGTATTCAGGTCCGTACTGTCATCGGTAAGGAACCAGCCGCCGATGTTGATATCCTGGTCGGTTTTATTATATAGTTCAATCCAGTCCGGCTGGCTGGCATGGGAATGAGCCAGGATTTCATTGAATACGATGCTGTCAGAAGCCAGTCCCTGCTCGGCCTGGCCGGGAGAACCAGCAATAAGAGTGCTTGCCCGCCATGAAGATTTCAAATCCCATATATCCGGCAGACCATTCAAATCACCGCAAAAGACCAGAGAAAAGCCCTGACCATCGGTAATGTCATACCATTTGTCGTTATAAGTGAATTCAAGCACTGTACTATTGGTCTGATCGTCAAGACTGATGGTTTCTCCACTATTGGAAAGTGAGCCCAGATAACCGCCAAGAATCGGTGTATCTTGTGGCACTGTATAACGCGAGGTAAAAGCGGCAGGATTTTTAACCAGCAGCAGGTATTGGCCGGACTCCAACTGCACATTATCTGGGAAATTATAGGTTATGCCCTGAGTGAATTTGACACCATTTAGCACTAAGGGCTGCGTCCCTATATTAATCAGTTCCAGATATTCATAGTCTTCATCGGTATATTGTGGATCCACGCTATCCGCAGGATGATACATCAGTTCAGTAATTCTTAAATATCGCTGAACATCGCTGGGAATACCAACATAAGTTTTGGATGCTGCCAGCCGCTGGGCGGTATCGCGGATTTCAAGAGTTTCCCCCCAATTGGATAAATGGCCTTTGTATCCGCCCTGCACAAACAAATGTTGTCCGCCTGTTGGCGACGCAGCACGTGCTCTAAAGGCTTTGGCGTTGGGTGACAGATACATCGCACCATTAGCAGGAACGACTGTGCCGGGGGCAAAGGTGTGCGTAACACCGCCGGATACCATCCAGCCGCTGATATCCGCCGCAAAGGGATTGGGGTTAAGAACCTGGATGTATTCTTCATCCTGATTGCACGAGGCCGGATTATAATCGATATCACCGATTTGCAGATCCACCTGCTGGGGCTGGGCACCGGGAATGCCGGCAGGCTCATCAGGCCAGGAAGAACCCTGCAGGTGATTGACATATAAATGCGTCCTGCGGACCGGCAGATAGGTGATCCGAATCGCATTCAAATCGGAGGACAAATTGGATAATCCCTCATATGCCATCAGGGATGCCAGTTCATCCATTTGCTTTTCGTAATATTGCTCCTGGGCGGGTGTTCCTGAAGGCTGCAGATAGGTATCCATTAGTGTCCGGAGATGCCGCAGGTACATTTGCCGGGCAACAGAATCAGCATACACAGCATCAAAAAGACGATTCCATTTATAATCGACTTTCTGATGATTCTGACTGCCGAAGAATGGGTGGCTGGGCGAACGAACGTCGCCGGGCCAGTCTTGAGCGGCAGTGATGCCCGAAACGCCATGGTTCAGTCCAAATGTCAAATCCTTGTCCCATGGAATGAACATCCATTCTCCGGAACCTTCTGTATCGCGATAGAGAAAATAGTTCTTGTGGGTATGGTCATTTTCGTGGACCAGGGTACAGACCGCCAGATAGGTAATAACCGCAGGAAGATTGACATGATCAAACAAAAATGTGCCGCGCGTGGGACTTCCCGGGGCAATTCCGGCCGCCAGCGCCTTCAAATCGCTGTTGTCCTCATGCAGCCGTGTAATTTTCCGTTCCACCTGCTCGCCGGACAGACTCGCGTTTAAATCGGAATACACTTTATAAAAGGCCCCATTGTCATCCAGTCCGGTGCGTCGAAGCAGATGCCGGTCCGGCTGTTCGACAAACACACGGACAAACGGATTACTGTTATTGCGGATTATATGCATGGGAAATACGATGCTGCACGGCAATCCCGCCGCGGCATACGTATTGAACGCCAGGGAAGGACGAAGGTAGGTTGGGTCCGCGCCCTGCTCATTCAGATTAATCTCATCCACCCGCTCATACTTCGGATCAAACAGAAAATGATAACCATCGTTGAAATGAATTTTGCGCCCTTTGGTATAATTGCCGCCGCGCAGTTCAATACGCACATTGTCATAAAACTCGTTGAGGAAAAAGACCGAGCAGCGGGTGCCGGTTTCCGTGGCTTCGGCGGCAGTATCCTGAACAAAATACTTGAATACCGGCAGATTGGTCTGGATGGTCGGATCGGCAACCACCGTTCCATAATACCGGGGCACATTGCCGGTAAACAGCGCCGCCGGCTCTCGTGTCTGGATAGCCGCGGTATCGGTGGCCCGGACGGCCCACCGCACCATGTCCCCGGCTCCGTAAGCCGATGCGGGGATGATGCCGGAAAAGATGCCGTCGCCGGCAATGGCGTCTCCGGCTTGGCCGGCATCATTCATGGCAGCAGTAATCTCACTGCCGAATCCGACGCAATAGATCAAATCCACCTGCTGAATGGGCTTGGCAGTTGCGGTAACCACAGCGGAAATAATCAGATTTTCCGATTCCAGCGGCGGAACAGGATTGCGTGTCGCATCCCGAATCACCGGCCCAAGATTGAATTGTCCGGGATTGTTTTTACTCCCTGGGCTGGGCATTTGGAAATAGGATTCCAGCAGGGACGTAATGGATATATTCTGTACTCGCACCGCAGACAATTTGGGCAATATCAGAAAATCAGAGCTGTTGTTGCCTTTATTGAGACCCTGAATAGAAAGCACATTCCAGCCCTTGCGCAACCGCCCGAGGGCTTCGTCCGACAACATAAACGAAGTATATTTTATTGCCAGCGTATCACTGCGATCTGTATTCGCCTGGGAATTCCAGGCCGGAACTGCAGGAGCATTGTCTGATGCAACCGCACCTCCCGTATTTAAATAAGCCGCAAAACCGTCATCATACATCATCTCCAGGTTTAAATCCTGCAAGCCAGTCAAGTCATCCACCCAGAAGGGAATGCGTATGTATGCGGAGGCATTTTGCCGATACATTGCTGTTTCAACATCCAACCCGATGAACGAATCATAACCACTATCTCTTTCATATCCAATTCCTGTGATTCCCGTTTTCCAGCCGTCCGGAACATAATCACTATCCGTCCAGGCCGTCCCGGCATCATTGACAGTCGGGATTTTGGCGTATGCCGCAGCACCCGGAGCAATCAGCTCAACCGCCTGAGAGGTCAGACCAGTGGGGCTGGCCAACCCATAAGAAATACTGCCAAACTGAGCCGGATAGACATAGTGATGGGCAACGGTTTTGCCATCCGGCAGGACAAGAGCAAGGAAGCCCGACCCGGATGACAATGAAAAATTGGCATGCAGATTTTCACCCGGCGTTCGCCGATCTTTGCCGGAAGCAAAAATTAGGATAAAATCTCCCGAACCCAAAACCAAATCCGGAATTTCCCAACGCGTCAGATCGGCTGGATCGTCAGTCAAATACCAGCCGCCCAGATTAACCGCCGCAGGAGTGGTATTGCATAATTCAATCCAGTCGGAAGAATCATTATCCTCATCCAGGATTTGTCCGGTCTGGAGTGGTAATTTAGCAGTATTCAGTGCCATAAATTCACTAATCACTACAGATGGACCACGCATATCCCAGGCCTGAGCCAAAACTGCCATATCCGACAAAGTAACTCCATCTATTCCATCCAAATCAGGCAATTGTCCGGCCAGGATATCCGCATCCAGCCAGGATTGTGCCAGGGTTAAAAAATCCGCCACATCGACGGCGCAGTCGCCGGTCGTGTCACCAACAGGACATAATGAGTCGGAAATCATAATGTAGACTGAATCGGAGGCAGAGTGACTTGAATTGGACACCGTCAGAGACAAGCGATACATCCCTGCAATAGCTGGAAACTGCACCATCGGATCCAGAACATCTTGAGTCGGTTCGAAAGTTATATCGTCACTAGAAACTCCGTCTGGTGCGGCAGCAAGAGTCCATTGATACTGGTAGGGATCCGTTACCGTCCCGTAAATCTGCACATCGCCCGCAAGCTGAGTCCGGGTGTGAGGCGGTACCAGAACCTGATCGGCTCCGGCATCAACGTTCGGCAGCCATCCCCCTTCCGGCTCACCAATCAACTCCACCTCAGCAATCTGCATGCTGTTGGCGCCGGACGGATTGCGGACAGCGGGAAAGACAAGTTTGTAATGTTTATAAGCTACAGAATTCGAAAACAAAATAGGTGTTGTGTTTTTTGTGTAACGGGGCCAGACCGTCGTCTGATTGAAATCCACAATATCTCCGGATGCAATCAGTGTATATGGACCGGTTATGTCTGCATTGGAACCATAAAGTTCGTATTGTACAGGATCACGGTCTGGAGCATCATTGGCTGTCGTGAATGTCAGACTAACCACAACGGTACTGGATTCAGTTGGCGTAACGCAAAACCCTGTTGTCTGGGTTTCGCCTTTCAGATGAAGATATTTTGTATTGACATTATTATCAATGGCATATCGCGGAGCTTCACCTCCGGGCCAGTCATTATCATTGGGAACCCCGATTATTGTATCTCCAGGCTGTGTTATATCCGTAGATGGGACATCTGCGTACACGATTCCCGTTTTTGTCAATCGTGTCGGCAAAATATCCAATAAAGCCATGCCTGCCAAAACATATAAAAAACAGAAACAGATTCTCTTTTTCCATACGATTGCTATGGTATTCAATGTCATTATCCACCCCAGAAGTAAGTGATTTCAAACAAGCTTAAAATGTTATTATAGTTCCATTACTGATAGAATACAACTTCAGAGTCCGTGATGCCATATCAAACCATATCCCTGAGTTGTTTTATACTGATCCTGCTTAAAATTCTCCGGTTCGTCGCGGCTAAGTACAGCAGCTTCAGCCACGTGCTGCTTTTGCTCGCGGAAGAATCATACCTGTTGGGTATATTTTCGATTCCTTAATGGTTGTCATTCATGGATTTCATCCAGTCCGGCCAGAGAGTAGTCGAACGTGTCCAGCTATTACCGGTATTGAATGTCCTGTGCCACTTTAATTGCCACAGACCCTTAAGACCAATTCGTTTGACAGCACCATCCATAAAGACACCATTCACGTAGCCATTATGTCGATCGATGCAAAAACGCTGCATGGGATTCTGATCAATATTCCAGGTTGCAACAGAATCGACCGAAGGCTGGGGAGAATCCGTATCTTTCGGCCAGCCATCCACCCAGAAACAATCCAGGAATAACGGCACTGTGGAAGGTTGCCGCAAATCTTCAATTTTGTTCCAGAACCGTTCATCGCCGCTGTTGCCAAACGTTCCATCGGTGGAATCAATCAGCCACCCATTCGGTCCGATACTGCCCAGGATGCAGGCCGTTTTATTCACCATAATGCTCGGTTCGTCTGCCGGCACGGGATTCGGCGAAGCCCAGGCTTCGTTGGGCTTGCGCAAATCTGTCCATAATGGAGACGGAGGCGGCAGAGTCGCCTTGGAGCATAACCGAATTTTTGGATCATCATAATAGGGACGCAGCGCCTGAATCCACCAGTGACCATGGCCATCAGCAGCTCTGTCATTGTTAAAATCGGCATCCGGGAATTTACCTTTATTATTCAGCGTAAAGGTCATCACAATCGGATGCCATTGTTTAAGACGGGCCTGACAAAGAACGGTTTTAGCCTGTTCCTTGGCCCTTCCCAGCGCCGGAACAACAATTGCCAGCAATAATGCGATAATTGCAATTACAACCAGCAATTCAATCAGTGTAAACGCTCTTTTTTTCATTTTTATCCATCCCCTTGCATCATCATCCGTGATATGAACAGACAAGCCGGGGTCTCCCCCGGCTTGTCTGCAATTTTACCATATCAAACCCAAATACATGGCTTATTCAATGTCTATCTCAGGGTAGAATCCATGATTAAGCCAGTTGCCTGCCAGGATGGAGAAGTCTTCGAGGGTTACTTTGCAGTCACCGTTCAGGTCCGCGACAGGATTGCCATAGATACAGACATTCGTGCCGGTTTCTTTGTAGAACAGGTCAACCACTTCTTCGGCAGTCAGTGCATAGTTGAACGCCTTCACATCGTCCAGCAGGCCGTCAAACCGTTCACCAATGCTGTCGTTGCGACCAATATAGAAAGTCGCGGCCGGCTTATTGGATAGTGTATAGCCAGTAAAGGCCCTCTGCAAACCATCAACATACATCCGTGCGAGAGTGCGATCATAGGTTACCACGGCATGGTGCCATTCACCCTGCTTGATCAGATTGGCCGGCGTATCGAACGAAGTCCCGCCATAAGACTGCATCCGAAGCGCTCCGGTTCCATGAACTACCAGGAATTGCCAGTAGCTTTCATCCGCAGAAGCCCAGCCGTCACGTTTGGCGGCAATCATGCCATAATCATTGCCCGCGACATCCAGGAACTTGACCCAGGCCGAAATGGAGAATGTACCGGTCTCTTCGCTCGGATTAAATGCACCAGCGCTGGCACAACTGTTCGGATCGGAGGTGTTGACCGCACCATTGGCTACGGCATCACTTGCATCTTCATCGCCGTTGACAATACCATCGGCAAAGATTGGTGTACCGTCCAAAACAGCATGATTTCCCTGCCCGGACGCATCCACATAGGTGGTGCCATTGTAGCTGGCAGAATCCAGAGTCCAGTGGGCCATGGTCTTCTTGATATACAGATTGGCCGTCTTGGAATAGACAACAAACTGCGTGCTGTTGGCGACGCCGCACAAATAGGCGCCTTTATCTGTTTCAGCCACATTGTTGACCTTCAGAGTGGCAGTGTTGACACCCTGGTACTTGCTGCCTTCGGTCAATTGAACTTCATTATTATCCACTTCCGTATCCGGATCATAGTACCATTGATAGGTAATGGTTCCATTGAGCGGGTCTGTGGCCTCGACATTAAAGGTTGCACTTTCGCCCTCGAATGCAAATGCATCCACTGGGGATTCCGGATTGATCAGAACCAGCGTCGTTTTGGTGCTGAACCGCCAGACGCGGCCTGCTACGTTGTTCGGATCACCGGCTGCATAAATGCCACCAGCGGTTTTCTTGACGGCTTCTTCAACCATCCAGTAATAGGTAGTGTTGGCTTCCAGCGTTGGGCTGTACACAGTGGTTTCAACCGGCAGTGCTGTGGCTGTCATGAGCGTCATCTGGCTCGGGTGAGTTCCCATATAAACATAATGACCGCCAATAGCATCCCATGTTCCTATACCGCTGTTGGGATCTAAACCCGCTTCCCAGTCCAGTTGAGCAGTCACCGGAACTTCCAGGGCACTCTCGGCAGGGCTGACATACTTGGCTGAACCAGGCAATTCCCGTTCCAGCAATTCCAGTTCGGAAAAGCCCGTTAATGTTGCATCACCATTATTGGCAGTAATATCCATCTTGTAGTACGAATAAGCCACTGCATTGTCAAATGCGAATTCACGATACTGAAAACGCTCTGGCCAGCTTTCGCCAGTACGGGTGTCAATCGTGGTCCAGAGAACTCCATCATGCGATCCCTGGAGTGTCCAGTCTCTCGGATCACGTCCCGGAGCATCATTGGCCGAGGCAATCCTATACCCATTAATCGAATAGGCGCCCTTGCCAAGGAATTGATATTGCAGCCAGCCGGTTACATTTCCACCCAGGGTCAGCCATTTGCTGGCTGTCAGCTTATCCAGAACCAGTTTAGCACTTTCCTGGTTGTTGATTTGTGTACTCCAGGAGAACTGATAATACGCCGTTCTGGAAATGCCGTTTTCAATCAGTTCCAGTTCAGAAAACTGCATCAGATTCCCGCTGCCGTTGTTCTTGGTGACATCCAGCTTATAGATACGATACGGCGTGGTATTGGTGCACTTGAACACCCGACGCAGAAACCGGGCTGCAAAGGTCTGGCCGGTGCGTGTATCCACGACCGTCCAGTTGGTCCCGTCGTTGGAGCCCAGAAGCGTCCAATCCTTCGGATCACGGTCTGCGGCATCATTGGCCGAGGTGATCGCATAGGAATTGATCGGGAAGGCCTGATTGTTCAGAAATTCAAACTGAACCCAGCCGGTGGCACCGTTGGCCAGCCACTTGGTATCGCTTCGGTTGTCAAACACCCAGCGAGGCGCTTCATGATTGCCGAACTGGGAACTGCCGGTAATCGTTCCCGATACCGTCCGGTCAATCACGGCCGCCGAGGCAATCCCTCCGATTGCCATCAAAAGAGCCATCACCACAAGTTGCCATTTCAACCTACACATAATTAATCCTCCACAAAAAATGTTAATAAATTACACACAATGTATTCATTTGTGTTTTACGCAACACAATATCCGCATTATTGTCTTTCCAGGACCAGGGCCGGATCGGCAAACAGCGTCCAGTCCGCCGCATTCGCTGTCGCCTCCGTACAGGCCAAAGTCAGGAAACGGTCATGACCCTGGATCGGAATCTCCACGGCAACCGCGCCTTCGGTCTTGCGATAATTTTTCCTGCAGAGTTTAGACTGTCCATCCAGCAGCACAAAGAAATCCGCATCCGGATCGCTCTGGCCGGAATCGACAATCGCTGTATCCGATATCCCGTAGGCGGCGGTAAAACTTTTGATCAC
This sequence comes from uncultured Pirellulales bacterium, assembly GCA_964550565.1. GTDB lineage: Bacteria > Planctomycetota > Phycisphaerae > Sedimentisphaerales > Anaerohalosphaeraceae > Anaeroglomus. The sequence goes on along the minus strand of CAZKAI010000017.1, from coordinate 27,158 downwards.
CACATTTTCAGGCAGTGTTTCTCGAATAGCATCCAGATCAAAGGTGATTCCCGCATTGGTGTGCATACACAAGATCGATTGAGCCTGATAGCCTTTTAAAGTCAGGGCGCGAACATTGTCCGGTTTCACCATCGCCACCTCGGAGCGAGGACCAATGGGAGCATAATAGGCGCTGGAAGTTGTCGGGAATGAATATACATGACCGGCCGAACTGACCTGAGAAGGCCCATTCTCCCCATTCGGGACAAACACGCCATCAACAAACGGGTTATAAGGAACAGAAAGATAGTCACGTGCACCCTGCTGTCCTTTTTCAGCCGTTGTCCAGTTCATCTGGCCGGTCAACAGATCGATGCCCTGCGAATCCTGGGGGGCATCAAAACCGTTTCCGCCGGTAATTAAACTGGTCAGGTCCATATTTTGACCTTTCCAGACCCAGTTTTTCGCGGAATCAATCTGCTGTACGAACTGCATGGGGCGAAATTCCACCTGGTTGACCCGGCCGGACATTGAAACAAATCGGGCATTTGAGGATTCCAGGATATGACTGGATTTGGACTGATCCTGACGCCCGGCGATCAAAGACGCCTTGCCGCGATACAGATAGACCTCCGAATCCCCGCTGGGCAGAATGTGTACACCAAACTCCGTTCCCAGGTCAATGACCGAAGAGGACGGCGTTTCGATGGTGAAACCAATGGCCCTGTCGGAGACTTTGGCATAAAATTTTCCGCTGTCGGCATACATCCTGTTTTCAGACTGAAACCGAAATCGGGCCGGGGACTCGACGATGATTTCTGCACCGCTGTTGAGTTGGAATTTGACCAATCCGTCCTTCAGCTCATAAGGGCGCTTCGAGACATACATCACGGCCCCCTGCTGCAGGGAACCGCTCTCACCCCACTGCGCATCGATTAAATCCGTTACCACCGCAGCCGAGGTCTTGGGATCAGGCAGAATCCGGTTCACGTACCCGATCATGAAAAACAGCGCCGCCACCGAAGCAAATGCAATCAGGGCGGAAATTTTGTTGTATCGAATCAGGGAACGGGCGGCAGGCTTGACCTCCTGCACCGCCGCGGAGACATTCACAGGCTTCTGGATTTCCACCTGGGGAGCCTTTTGTTCCTGTTCCAACAGGGCATTCCATAGTGCCAGATTCAGAGAGCAGTCGGATAAATCGGTAACCGCCGGCAGAATCGTTTCCGGGTAGCTGAAATCGTGGTCTCGCAATACGCTCAGGGTTGTAATAAAATTAACATACTCCTGACGTGCCGCTTCGCTGCTTTCCAGCAATTGTTTCAATTCCATCGCCTGCTGATCGGTGATCGCAGCCTCCATGGAAAGCACAATTAACTCATGCAAATGTCGCATGTTCAGATTATTCATGAGCTGCTCCCGACTCCAGCAGAGTCTTCTGGATGCAGGAATGCAGCAGGGTCAGCAGAAATGCCATCCGTTTATAGAGTGTATTAACCGATTGCTGACGCCGACTGGCGATGTCCAGCATGCTGACTCCCTGATGATATCGCAACTGGATAATCGCCGCATCCTGGCGATTCATTTTTTTGATGCAGTCTTTCAAGGCCGCTTTCTTCTGCTCACAGGCATCGGACGCATGAACCGTATGCGATGCCAGTTTTTCAATAAGCGTTTCATCAAGCTGGAAAACTGATTTTTTCCGGGTGTAATAATTGAGGATGCGATTTTTGGCAATCTGACGTGCCCAGGAAATGAAACTGCGTTCCGGATCAAATTGGTCGAATTTAGCCCACAGGATGGAGGCGGTATCCTGGAAGAGATCTTCCGCGTCGGCATAATTTGGCACCAGCGTTAAAATAAACGCAAACAACTGGTTATTATGCTTCAAAAACAGAGAAAAAAACTCGTCTTTATTCGACATTGACCAGCCCTCTGACATCCTTAAAATACCTGACTCTATATACTACTTTTGGCTAGTATCAAATTTTGTATTTTTTTATTGGCCGGCATCCCCTGAAAAAATCATAATACATTATTATTGAATGACTTACAATCGTGTCAGGGATAAAATAAATCATGGCGGAAGCAACACGATGCCCCGCCATGACGATTTACTGTTTTCTATACAAAGTATACAGATTTATAGAGTTATGTTATTTACACTTATTGCATCGGCTGGTTGACCTGAGACTATTACTCAAATTTGGTCATGATGGCAGTAAAGCCGCCGCCGGAGGCCATCTTGATACACAGACTATCCTGATCCTGCACTGTCATCTGCCTGCGGCTCATCTGGCGGGCATTGGTATTGGCATCCGGACCGTCCTCGAACACAGTCACCTGATACTTGCCTGCCCCCAGAAAGTCCAGCGGCACCTGCAAGGTCCGAGCATCCCAGTTGGTAATCGCTGCCAGATACCAAGTCGTTCCCGTTCGGCGGGACATTACGATATATTCCCCAATTTGTCCATCCAGAACCAGGGTATCATCCCAGGACGCAGGCAGGTGTTTCATAAATTCAATGCCGGCCTGGCCATAGTAATTTTCAGGCTTATCTGCCATGGATATCAGCAGGCTGTCATAAATAACCAGCAGTCCCAGTTCCTGACAGCGCGTTCCGAGGGTCTTGATGGGACGCTGTGCCGACCAGATCTGGCGGATTTCATTGAGCATGCTCCCGGGGGTATAATCCATCGGTCCGGCCAGTTGGCGGGTAAACGGCAGTGTGGTTTTATGCACCGGGTCATTCGTTCTCGAACCCAGACTCTGTTCATTACCGTAGATGGCCTCACAGGTCATAAAGTTGGGCCACGTCCGCAATTCGCCGGTGGGCTTGTAGCAGCCATGGAAATCAATCATCAGTTTATGTTTTGCGGCCTGTTCCAGCACCTTATGATGCCAGTTGACCATCCACTGGTCATCCCGTGACATAAAGTCAATTTTGACGCCGGCGATACCCCATTGCTGATAGAGGGCAAACGTTTCTTCCATGCGTTTATTCAGGGCTTCCCAGTGCGTCCATACCCAGAGCCGGACATGTTTGGCCGCCGCGTATGCCACTAACGCCTGCATATCCAGACCATCAATGGGTTTGGTGCAATTGCCGTCGCGATACCAGCCATCATCAATCAGGGCATAGTCCCAGCCCATCGATGCGGACAGATCAATGAAGCCCTTAAGCAGGGCCATATCCATATCCCCGCCGCAACTGAGCCAGTTCCAGCTTGTCACACCCGGCTTGATCCACGACGTATCTGCAATTTTTGATGGCTCGTTGAGATTCAAAATCATGTCGGAATTGAGCAAATCAGCCGGTTTGCGTCCAAGCTGAATCACCCGCCAGGGAGAATAATGCGGAGTGAATGCTTCAACCGCCTGAGGATTATGATTGAGACGAGACAGGGTGGTCTTCAATATCGTCTTGTCAGGCTCCTGCTTGGAGGGCGAGACATAAAAGCGGACTTTTGCTCTGCCCTGCTGTTTGACTTCCGAATCAATCCCCACTTTGCCGGATAAGCGCCGGCTGCTTTCAGGCAGCGTAAAGACAATCACACCATCCGCATGAGTCCCTAATCCTTGCTGATAGGCAGTCCCTGCAATCGTCAAAGGATTGCCATCCACACTTTGATTCATTTTCAGACTGCCCCACCCCTGTCGGGCCTGGACGGGTTTCAGGTCACTGAGCCATTTTTCAGAACCGTCTTTAAGGGTCACTTTTAAATCAACAATATCCACATGATCAAATGCGTTGGAACCGAGAGCATCCACCACGATACGCAAGGTATCTGCGCCCTCAGGTAACGCATCATCAAACACCCACGGCGCTTGTCCCAACTGCACCGGCTCACTCTCCAGCCAGGCTGCTGCATGGCCGTGACGAGTCAAATACATCCCCGCCCAGTCCACCAGAGACGCCTCGGTTACAGAACAATATCGATTCTTGTCCAATTGAATCGTCAGGGGCAGTCCCACAATATCATCAGAACTGATGCGGGCAAGCTGATCGCGGGGAGATACCACTTCATGCATGGTCGTATAGCTGTTCAGAAATGCCGGCCAGGCGACCGGATTTCCTTCGAAGGCAAACTGGGTGTGCTCTTCTTGCAGGGTCAGTTTTTCGCCAAAGGAGGTGTCAAAAAAATAACGGAACGCCACTCCGTCATCATAAACCCGGCAGATCAGCGAAAATTGACGCTGTTTTCCGGCCGACTCCTGGAAAACCAGGGTTGTCTGATTATACCGGTCACGAATGTGAGCCTTTCTGCCGACAGCCGGAGCCCAGGTCTGGTCCACGGCGGTGGTTTGATGCGACAGCAGTTTCAAGTTATCGTGAATGAACCCGTCGGCAAATTCCAATTGCAGCAGCGAATCCGCAACAATGATCTGGTCATCCATCTTCACCGAGTAGGAAAGGGTCTGCCCTGTTTGAACAAACATTTCGATTGTGCCATCGGTAGATTGCATGGAAACCTGCCGGGCACATCCAATTACACCCATCAGCATGAATATGACACACACCGTCGCCTTTTTAAGCATGAGCAATCCTTTCACACAGAGTTTATATGAAATCAAAAAGGCGGTCCCGAAATCGTTTCGGAACCGCCTGTGCATTATATCAGACTGAATTGTGATTTGGAATTACAGATTCGGATAAAATCCATCCGTCAGCCATTGCTGCGCCATCACCGCGAAGTCGTCAATGCTGATTTTGCAGTCATTGTTGAGGTCGCCGACCGGGTTGCCGTAAATACATACCGGGCTGCCGGTTTCGGCGTAATACAGATCGACCACTTCTTCCGGCGACAAGGCATAGTTAAAGGCCTTCAGGTCGTCAATCAGACCGTCAAACCGCTCGCCAATGCTTTCATTTCTGCCGATCCAGAATGTTGCATCAGCTTTATTGGCCAGGGTGAAATTGCCCACGGCGGCCTGCAAGCCATCCACATAGATGCGGGCAATACCGTCTTCATAGGTCACCACGGCAAGATGCCACTGGCCTTCCTGGATCAGGTTGGCCGCTGTGTTCAGGGTAGTCCGATTTTGCGACTGCATCCGGACAATACCGGTGCTGGTCACCATGAAAATCCAGTAGTTGTTGTCTTCAGACTGCCAGTTATCACGTTTGGCGGCAATCATCGCGCTGGTGACACCCTGCGTTCCCTGCCAGTTAACCCAGGCCGAAATCGAGAACGCACTGGTTTCTTCGCTCGGATTGAATCCGCCGGCATCCGCACAACTGTTCGGATCGGCAAACGACACCGCACCATTGGCTACAGCGTTATCGGCATTTTTATCGCCGTCAGCAACACCCTCGGTAAAGGTGGGAGCACCGACGAGTGCTGCATCATGACCCAAACCTGTTGCATCGGCATAGGTCGTGCCATTGTAGCTGGCGGCATCCAGGGTCCAGTGAGCCAGGGTTTTCTTGACATACAGATTGGCCGTCCTGGAATAGACGACAACGCCGCTGGCATTGGCCACGCCGCAGAAATAGGCGCCTTTGTCCGCTTCCGCCACATCGTTGACCGTCAGCACAGCCGTGTTGACTCCCTGATACTTGCTGCCTTGGGTCAATTGCACTTCGTTATTGTCGGTTTCGGTATCCGGATCATAGTACCACTGATAGGTAATTGTACCTTCCAGCGGATCCTTGGCTTCTACCGTAAAGCTCGCACTGCCGCCGGGATGAGCAAACGCATTGACCGGACTTTCCGGGTTGATCAGAACCAGCGTCGTCTCGGTGCTGAACCGCCAGACCCGTCCGGCCACATTGTTGGGGTCGCCGGCCGGATATATGCCGCCCGAGGTCTTTTTGATCGCTTCTTCAACCATCCAGTAATAGGTTTTGTTGGCTTCGAGTGTCGGGCTGTATGCCGTCGTTCCAACCGGCAGTGCCGCGGGCGTCTGAAGGATCATCTGGCCCGGCTGGGTACCCAGATAAACATAATGACCGCCAATGGCATCCCAGGTCCCTGTGCCGCTGTTGGGATCAACGCCGGCTTCCCAGTCCAACTGGGCATTAAGCGGAACTTCATAAACCGCCTCGGCAGGGCTGACATATTTGGCCGCACCCGGCAGATCGCTTTCCAGCAATTCAAATTCCGAAAAGCCCATCAGATTGCCTGAACCGTTGTTGGCGGTGACATCCAGTTTATAATAGGAATACGCTATGGCATTGTTAAATTCAAACACGCGGCGCTGAAGACGATCCGTCCAGGCTTCATTCGTTCGTGTGTCCAGAGGATACCAGATTGTTCCGTCATGCGAGCCCTGCAACGTCCAGTCTTTCGGGTCGCGGTCGGGAGCATCATTAGCCGATGCAATCGCATACTGGTTGATAGCATAGGCTCCCTTGCCCAGGAATTGATACACAAGCCAACCGGTGGTGTTATTGCCGCCCGTCAGCCATTTGCTGCCTGTGAGCTTGTCAAGTACCAGCTTTCCGCCTTCGCCGTCATTAATCTGACTGCTCCAGGAGAACTGGTAATATGCCGTTCTGGAGATGCCGTTTTCAATCAGTTCCAGTTCAGAAAACTGCATGATGCCATCCCCGTTATTCTGGGTCACATTCAGCCGATACATACGATAGGGCGTGGTATTAGTGCACTTGAAGACGCGACGCTGGAACCGGGCCACCCAGCTTTCATTGCTGCGCGTATCCACGGTGCTCCAGTTGGTCCCGTCGTTGGAACCCAGAAGCGTCCAGGCCTTCGGGTCACGACCTGCTGCATCGTTGGCCGAAGTGATCGCATACGAATTGATCGCAAAGGCCTGATTGTTCAGAAATTCGAACTGCACCCAGCCGGTGGGAGTCGTCGCCAGCCATTTGGTGTCGGTTCTGTTATCAAACACCCATCGCGGCGCTTCATGATTGCCGAACTGGGAACTGCCGGTAATAATGCCCGGAATCGTCCGGTCAATTACCGCGGCCGAGGCAATCCCGCACAGGATAACCAGGCCTAATGTTACTACAATTGATGCTTTTTTTTGTACCATGTTGTTCCTCCGATAATAAATACACTAATTTCGGTTGACTTTCGTTTAACACCCCCAAAACGCTAACCGCTCGTTGATCCTCTCTGCAAAACACAGCATCGCAAACTATCGATACTGTACATATTATCGCTAATCCAGGATTGTGAATCTATAGTGATTAAGAACCAATTATTGGATATTTGTAACAAATCGCTCTTACCTCATTGTTTGTATGGTTTTAGGGATAGCACAAAGACACAATCCCTGCGTACCTGTTAAGGTTGTTTTTTTGGCAGACCCTGACAAAAAGCCCCTAATAGGGAATAATATATCTCTGATTTCATCGTGAATAATGCAGAGATTACTCCTATTCTGTGCTATTATCGATTTCCAGCACAAAATAATCCCGCAAACAAACGATTTGATGGTCTGGTAAAAAATACCGGCATTGCCAAAACCTCAGTTTTTAGCATGACGTTCCTTTTGTTTCAGGATATACTATCCAGTGATATAAGATCCTTTCAGATCAGGGAGTGCCCAATGAATCGACGGACTTTTATAAAAGCAACCGGAATGACAGCCCTGTCATTGAGCTGTCTGGCGATTTCCTCGGCGGAATCAAAACAAAAACCTAATTTCCTGTTTATTCTGGCCGACGATCTGGGCTGGACGGATTTAGGCTGTTTCGGAAGTTCTTTTTATGAGACGCCCAGCATCGACCGATTGGCCACCGAGTCCATAAAATTCACCCAGGCGTATGCGGCCTGCCCAGTCTGCTCACCTACACGAGCCAGCATTATGGCAGGTAAATATCCCGCCCGTATGGGAACAACCGACTGGTTTGGGGCACCTCAACCCCACACGGTCCAGAATCACTGGACTCGCAATAAGCCCCTCTTGCCAGCACCCTATTGTGAACAAATGCCATTGAACGAAGTGACTATGGCAGAAGCATTAAAAGAGGCAGGTTATGCCACCTTTTTTACTGGCAAATGGCACCTGGGAGCCGACGAAAATCTATGGCCGGAACATCAGGGTTTTGACATCAACAAGGGCGGCTGGGAAAAAGGCTCTCCTGCTGAACCTGGACGATATTTCTCCCCATATGGTAATCCGCGTCTGGAGGACGGCCCGCCGGGGGAACATCTGCCTGACCGACTGGCCAGTGAGACTGTGACATTTATCACAAACCATAAAGACCAGCCGTTTCTGGCCTATCTTTCATTTTATTCCGTTCATGGGCCGTTAATGTCACGTGAGGACCTTAAGCACAAGTATCAGGCCAAGAAAAAACGAATGTCCCTTGAGGCAGCTTGGGGGAAAGAAGGTGACAATAAGGTCCGGCTTACTCAGGAGCATGCCATTTATGCAGGGATGGTCGAAGCAATGGACCAGGCCTGCGGCAAGGTATTTGACGCTATTCGGAACCTCGGACTGGACGACAATACGGTGATCTTTTTCATGTCGGACAACGGCGGTCTATCAACTTCAGAGGGGCATCCTACATCCAATCTGCCACTTCGTGCCGGCAAAGGCTGGCTCTACGAAGGAGGCATCCGCGAGCCGCTGCTGGTTAAATGGCCCGGGATAACGAAACCGGGCAGTATATGCAGCGAGCCTGTACTCAGTACGGATTTTTATCCAACGATACTGGAGATGGCCGATCTGCCCCTTAAGCCCAAACAGCATGTCGACGGCAAAAGCTGGGTACCGCTGCTGAAAGGTCGGATGATGAATCGCGGCCCGCTGTTCTGGCATTATCCGCATTACGGGAACCAGGGTGGATCCCCTGGTTCGGCAATTCGCAGCGGAGACTGGAAACTCATCGAATTCTTTGAACCAGGCCGTGAAATCGAATTATACAATCTTAAAGAAGATATCGGAGAAAGAAACAACCTTGCCCAACAATACCCGGCAAGAGTCGAAGAACTCCAGGCCCTGCTGAAAGCCTGGCGGCAGGAAGTTGGAGCGAAATACCCAAGCCCCAATTCTAATGCAAAAACAGAAAAATAACAGGACCTCTTTATACTGATCCTACTTGATATTCCCCCTTTCGTCTCGGCTAAGTACAGCAGCTTCAACCACGTGCTTCTTTTGCTCGCGGAATAATACCCGTTGGGTATATATCAAGTCGTCAGGAACGAGTTCGGCCAGCCTGTTTAATTTCCTGCAGGAGCGTCTCGAGCTCTTTAACGATGTCCGGATGGGCTTTCGCCAGATTATTCTTTTCGCCGGGATCCTGTTTGAGGTCATAAAGCTGAGGTTCAGCGTCGCAGCCGGTTTCCGTATTGGTTTGAACATATTTTTTCGGGCCATTACTGGGTACAATATATTTCCATTTCCCCTTGACAACCGCCATTGTACCGGAACCCTGCTGGATAACATGGCTGCGACCAACAGAATCTTCACCCATTAATGCATCAAGCTGATTCAGGCTGTCCGGCGCATCATCCGCTTTCAGTGTTTGCCCAGTCAAAGCAGCAAAACATGCAATAAAGTCAACCTGGCTGACCAACGCACCAGACACTCCCGGCTTAATCTGTTTGGGCCAGCGTACCATGAATGGTTCCCGAGTCCCCGCATCAAATGCACTATATTTGCCGCCACGTAACGGGCCGCCGGGCTTATGTTCTCCCAGAAGCTCCACTGCCCCGTCTTTGTAGCCATCATCCACCACGGGACCATTATCGCTGGTCAGCACAACCAGCGTATTGTCTGTCAGCCCCAACCGGTCCAATGTATCCAGGATTTGGCCGACACACCAGTCGAACTGCACAATGGCATCGCCGCGGGGTCCCATGGATGTCTTGCCGACAAATCGCGGGTGCGGCACGCGCGGAACATGAATATCATGGGTAGCAAAATAAAGAAAGAAGGGTTTTTCTTTTTTATCCTCGATAAAACCAACCGCCTTTTCTACAAATCGGTCGGCCATGTCTTCATCTTTCCACACTGCGGCACTGCCGCCGGACATGTACCCTATCCGGCCGATGCTATTGACTATGGATTGATTGTGGCCATGCGACCAGTCCATTTTGAGCTGGTCACGATGAGATTGGCCGGTGGGCTGGTCTGGAAAAGGTTTCTGATAACTGACAGCAATCGGATCATTGGGGTCCAAATTAGCGACCCGATGATTTTCAACAAAGACACAGGGAACCCTGTCTCCTGTCGCAGGCATCAAATAGGCATAATCAAATCCGATTTCCAGCGGCCCAGGTTTAATATCGGCATTCCAGTCCAGTGAAGCCGGATCATTTCCAAGACCGAGATGCCATTTACCGACTACGCCGGTCGCATAACCAGCTTGTTTCAGCATGGCCGGCAGAGTTCGACAATTCGTATCGATAATCAAAGCTGCATTGCCCGGGAGAACACCAGTCCCCTTCTTACGCCAGGCATACTGGCCCGTAAGCAGAGAATAACGGGAAGGAGTGCACGTTGCCGAGGACGCATAGGCATTGGTGAAGCGAAGGCCTTCCCGGGCCAGTCGATTGACATTGGGGGTCGGGACAGTATCGGCTCCATAACAGTTCAAATCCCCATACCCGACATCATCCGCATAAATCAGAACAATATTGGGATGCCTGGAGACATTTGCCGCCATTGCCTGTCTTTGAATTGACAATGCGGCGGGACCTAATACCGTTGCGGTAAAAGCCGATTTCAAAAAAGAGCGCCGATTCATACGATCCTTAAGCATGATATCTGTCCTTATACAAAATCCGCAAACATCGCTTTGCACATAATATACATCATAAACTCAGTCGTTAATCACTGCAAGCTAATATCATACTGATCCTACTTGAAATTTTCCGTTTCGTCGCAGCCAAAAAGCTTTCAGCCGCCAGCTTCCAGCAACAGCATTATCACCGCGGCTGCGTAGGGCAACGTTACCTCGTGAATACGCGCAGCAATGAAAGTTGGGTGGCCCTCCAGCGTCGCGTCTTCAAGTGCACCAATACCACGCCCTATCGGATGTATCGGCTGAATGTGACCCAGAATAACGGGGATGGCATCGATAACCGCCTCGAATCCAGTTACCAGCCAAACACTTCCACCTTCGATTAACCGCCCAACAGCCCACATTTTTTATTTGTCCTCGCATATCCGGCCCCTTTCGTATCAATTTTATGATATCAGCTCAGACAAAAAAACATTTTTTTTCATAAATCCACAAATTGGAGATATAATATAAAGAGACAACTCAGTTTATACTGTCGGCACTACCGACAAAGGAGGCAGCCATGAAGATTGCAATAGCAGGTAATCAGGTCGGCAAACAGGCCGCACAGGCCGCTAAAGCTATTCTCGCCGAATTAGGTCATGAAATTATCGATATGTGCACCGAAAAACCAGACGATGATTATCCTGATTTGGCTTATACAGCCGCCCTTGCCATTAAAGAACAAAAGGTGGACCGGGCCATTCTGATTTGCGGCAGCGGTATTTGCATGTGTATTTCTGCCAATAAAATACCGGGAATTATGGCCGCAGCCTGTTATGAACCCATCGAGGCTCATCTGGCTCGGAGCAGCCTGAATACTAATGTGCTGTGCCTGTCGGGAAAATGGTTTGTTCATGGGATAGCCGACAAAATTATCCGGGAATGGCTCAATACCCCCTTCACGGGCAGTAAGCGTCAGGAACGCATCCTGAAAAAAATCCAAGCCATCGAGCAGGGATGTGATCCCAGGCAAGTGGGATAGTATTTTCATCTCACTGCTGGACCAGTGTGACTGCCATCAAACCAATGATCACCTCATTGGATAATGCACGTACAGTCAGCGATTTTAGCTCTTTTTTGCCGTTCAAAGGCATATCCAGCACCAAAGCCGCCCCGCCGGGAATCTTGCCGCCCTTTTTCATAAACGTTTTGCTATCCAGAATGCGTACCTGGCCGGTCTTTAAATCCACGCGAGGCGGAATCGGCCCGGGCCGGCGGAAAGCATACTGGTCGATATAGAAATCCTGGTCGATGGGCCACCAGTTCGTCGGACTGTGCAAAACCAGCTTGTTTTCCGATCCATCCGCATAGGACACAATCACCTCGCCGTTATCGATGTGGCACTGCATCGAATTGGTGGACCCTGCCATCAGAAGATAAACATGGTCGGCATTCCCATCCAGCGGCACCGAGGCCTCATCAGGATAATTATCCCACAAGGAAACAAACAGCACATTCTTCTGGTCATCCTGTTTGCTGGTCTGAAAAGAAATGCCCTGCGGTAAAGTGAAAATGCCGTTGTTTTCAGCAGCCCGCTGCCGCAGCCCGCGGTCATCGATTTCCGGAGTTTCCTTAAAATTGCACCAGCCGCCAAAGCCTTGTTTTGGAATGGCCAGTGAACAGAACGGTGACCGGGGAGAAATGTATTCATTCCTGAAAATCTGCGAAACACGGTCGTTAAACAGAGTCGACAAATCAATCGGCTTTTGTTTGGCGGACGGAGGCATTTTCAGATTCCAGTTGACAATCTGCCCATCAATCACCGGACCGCTTTTGAGTCCAATCCGAACCGCTGTCATGCCCGGCAAAAGCCCTTCAGCCGCCAGCTGGATCGGTTTGGAAGATTCATACGCTCCGGCATCCATTTCCTGTGAAATGCTGTGCCCGCCGTAATGAATCAGGACTGCCTGCTCAACGGGCTCGGATGTGTTATTCTGAATTTGAAACACCATAGACTGGTCGTCCTGGCTCTCGGATGCGACCACCGTCTGTGAAGGGCGGATTTCAAAACAGATCGGTTCCCACCATCGCATATCTCCCTGTTCGAGCAGAACAAAAATATTTCGATGCCCGAGTAAGCCCGTGGCTCTGGCCGTTAGAGAATTGCTCTTCTGGTTTATCTCTTTGGCCGCATTCTGCGGATTCGCCACTTCCAGTAATTGGGCTGTACCAAATTCAACCGTAAATTCCTCATTCAAAGCCGCCACTGCCGGCACACTGGCTTTTGCCGGCAAATCCCCCTTCCAGATAATCTCCACACGGTAACCAGCGGCCGCTGGTGCCGTAATTTCTATCTCCGGTCGGCCAACTGCATCTGGAATCGGTTTCCAGGAAGCAGGTTGCCCATTGATTTTGACACCACCTACCCGATCACGCAAAGCCGCAGCACGCAAACAAAGCGATACCGGCTTTGCAAACTTTGGCTTGATCTCATATCGTTCCGTAAGGCCTTCGCGTTTGAAAGTAAATTCGACTTGCGGATGAACCAGCGACGCATGGTCCCATGCTGCCGGAAAACCCGGCCTTACGGTTAATTGCCCAGCCAGAACATCCGGCTTAATTCCAAACAGTCCTTCAATCAAACCCCGTGACACCGCACCGACTCCATCTGCAAAATCACGCTGACTTTCGCCGCGATAGGCATCATAGTAAGTACACATCCCCACATTTCCCGGGCACAGCCCCAGGTACATACTGTCCAGAATCCAGCCCTTGAATAACGCAAATGCGGCATCACCGCGACTGGCCTGCCAGTACGCCAGAGCCGTATGGGCCGCCTCGGCCATCACCACATTATTCACCGACCAGGAATAAGGCATCCAGTTGGATGTCGGTACCGTAAAATACCCCTCGGGAACACCGGGGCCGTGAATCGGAATGCGGGCAATCTGCGTATCCACAAATCGGCTCATCTGCCAGGCCTCCAGCGCTGATGGAACCTCAGAATCCAGGGTATGATAAAACGTATAGACCCCGGCACTCGGATGAAGCCGCTGCAGGCCAAGCCAGTCTTTGTATTCGGCAAACCACCCTTCCCTCGGCAGCCACAGTTCCTTTCGCATGGCCTTGAGGATTAATTCCGCTTCCTGTTCATACAGAGACGCATCTTTGTCCAGCAGCTTTGCCAGCCGGGCCGCCATCCTGTTGTGATAATAATTATAGGCCGTCGTGTGCGTTACTCCCCCGCCGCTGTACTGCAGATCATCACTGGCCCAGATGGCCGCGTAAGCCTCATATAGCGGCGACTTGCCGTCATTGAAGGGCCGCCGGAACAGCCGTCGTTCCCATGCCAGATGACGCTCAATCACCGGCCAGACCTGGCGGGCAAACTCCAAATCCCCCGTCCACTGCAAGTGGCGAAACAGGGCATCAATATAAACCAGGTTCATATCATAGTGTGACTTGGACATGGTACCGTTGCTGTGCAAAGACGGCTCATTGCGGGATAAATTCGCCTCCGGATCGGCCGGCAAAATGGTCGCGGGAATCGTTCCGGTATCCTGCTGCCCGGCCCAGTAAGTCAAATGACGTTTGGACCGCTCATGCCAGCCCAGCGCATCGTTGGCATAAGGCCCGCGCCAGCCCAGCAGTCTTCTTCGCCAGGCCACGGCCCCATGCTGAACCGTCCCGGACGGCTCATCCCAGATGGCATCTGCTGCCACACACAGTGCCGCTGCTGCTGCATTAATATAGGAGTCGGGTGTAAAGACGGAAATCGTATTGACGATGCTTTGCCTGTGCTGCTGTGATGCATCAAATAATCCCGCCAATTCATCCGGCCGAACAGACATCTCTTTTTTGTCCTTGCCAAACCGCTCAAGACAAAGATAAAACGGCTGCCTGACCTCCAATACCATTCGGCCAACAACTACCGCCAGGTCACCCGTCCAATTCTCAGATTTGAGCAAATCCGGCAACGCATTCCACAATCGCGCATCAGCAACCGTCTGCGTTGCTTTTCCGGAATAACACCCTCCGATTGTTGCTGTTTTACTTAGGAGAATAAATCCATCCGGGGCCAGTTCAAAGATATTGTCTTTGCAGTAATCCGGCTTCAATTGGAAAAACCGGCTCACCGGCTCCCGTTCACAACCGATATCCCCGTCCCGACTGCCCCGCTGGCCATTAACACCTCCATACGCCCAGATCAGGCTTACAGGACTTTGCAGACCAAGACCCTCCGCTTGCAGAATAAGCCCTTCTATCTGATAAGCAGCCAATAGCGTTAACCTCACCCTGCCGCTGCCCAGCAATCTATCCTCAATATCATAGACCATTGATCCCGGGCGGTATCGTGTTACAATTTTATCCGCCTCAAAAAGCCATTTTTGGCCCTGGCTGGTCACAATCCCCAGTCGCAAATTCCCCCCGCGTCCCGGCAGGTACATCACACATTCCGGCAGATCTCCCGCATCGACCCGAAATGCCGTATTGCCGCCATACAAAGGACGATTAAAGAATTCCCTGCCATTTTCTATCACAAAATCCGTCCCCTCCGGGCGATACCGCAACGGCCGAGCGGTGGAAGCATCAAATTCCGGACGGTCGGCATTAATCCGCTCCGGCGGCAAAGACTCACTAAAAGCGGCATGCATAAACATTAAGCTAAAAAGATATGTAACGAGTCTCAATTGGTATATTCGCATGATCAACTCTCTTGTCTCAATTGTTACCGGCAGTTTTAATCCGGACAATCAGCATACTGAATTTATATCAACAATGCAACGCTGATTTAATTCGACCAGTGAAATATGTCTGGAATATTTGCATCTAAATACATCTGAATTTCAAAATCAATTAAAACCTTTCCCTGTCTGTTATTTCTTATTAATTCTTAAAAAACTCCAAAAAAAACTGGAAAAAAGAAAGTTTTTGGCTACAATTCGCAGGCTATGAAATTCGTATTGATAGACAAAGTAACGGCCGTGGAGCCGGGAAAATCGTTGACCGCGGTCAAAAGCGTCTCGCTGGCCGAGGAATATCTGGCGGACCATTTCCCCATATTCCCCGTCCTGCCGGGTGTATTATTACTGGAAGGCCTGATCGAATCAGCCTCCTGGCTGGTGCGCCAGAACAATAACTTCGCCCAGAGCATGGTTTTACTGGAAACCGCCCGCAATGTGCGGTATAAAAGCTTTGCCGCCCCGGGCATGCAGATTCGCTACACGGTGACCGCCAAAGCCCTCGAAGACAACGCCAGCAGCTTTTCCGGCGTCGGCGTCTGCGGAGACGAGGAAATCGTGGCCGCCAACTTCACCATGCGGCATTTTAACCTGGGCGACGAGAATCCCAAAATGGCCCATGTCGATGGTCAGGTCGTGGACAATATGAAAAAGCGGTGGAAGCTTCTTTACAGTGAATAATCGGTAGTCAATAACATATATAAATCGCCGTCGGCGAAGGATTTTGGAAACGATATTGGAGAACAGATATTATGGCAATGAGCCGAGATGACATTTTCAATCAGGTCAAGGATGTATTGGTTGATGCGCTGGGACTGGACGATAGCGATGTGACCGAAGACGCCACGCTGATGGGCGATCTGGGTGCCGAAAGCATCGATTTTCTGGACATCGTATTCCGTCTCGAAAAGGCATTCAATATCAAGGTGCCCCGCGAAGAGCTGTTCCCCGCCGAAGCGGTCATGAACAATCCCGAATACGTCAGCGGCGGCAAAGTCACCGCCAAGGGCCTTGCCGAGCTGAAGGCCAAAATGCCGCACACGAACTTCTCGGATTTTGAGAAAAATCCGGATGTCAACAAGATCGCGGACCTGTTCACCGTCAGCGCTATCGTGAATTTTATCGAAGGCAAGCTGAAATAAGTCTTCAAGGTTCATGTTCCTTTTCCATCTTCATCGAGTCAACCGGGAAATGGGCTGGATTCTGAAATTGAATAAATACATTAAACTGAATGTATCGGCAGGCTCGCTGATGTGGCGCTCCTGCCGATAGCCTTTTTGAGAACAAGATTATGCGTTGGATCTGGATCGATAAATTTTTGGAATTTGAAAGCGGAAAACGGGCGGTCTCGCTGAAAAACGTGTCACTGGCCGAGGAGCATCTCCACGACCACTTCCCGGGTTTCCCGATTATGCCCGAGTGCCTGATGATCGAGGCTATGGCTCAGACGGCCGGTATTCTTGTCGGCGAGGCACGGAAGTTTCAGGAAAAAGTCGTCCTGGCCAAAATCAAAAATGCCGTCTTCCACCACTATGTCCGCCCCGGTGACACCATCACACTGCACGCCGAGATTGAATCCATCGCCCCGGAAGCTGCCAGCACCACCGGCGTCATCAAACGCGGTGACACGCTGATTGCCCAGATCAACCTGATGTTCAGCCATGTGGACAAAAACCTGGCCGGCAAAAAGTTCCCGGAAGAAAATTTTGTCTTTACCGACATGTTCAATTCCCTGCTGACCGGATTCGTTGAAACTCAAACCACGGAGGGCGCCAACTGATGCAGCGTCGGGTTGTGATTACCGGAGTCGGGGCCGTTTCTCCGCTTGGATTAACCAGTGACCAGATGTGGCAGGGGCTTCTGGAAGGTCGGTGCGGGCTGGGACCGATTCGCAATTTTGATGCGTCGGCCTTTGACTGCAATATCGCCGGCGAAGTCCCGCCGTTCAACATTCGGGATTATGTCCCCAAAAGTCATCGCAAAGCCACTAAGCTGATGAGCCGCGATATCGAGCTGGCCGTTGTCGCCTCGCACGAAGCGGTCAAAAACAGCGGCCTGATCAGCAAAGCCGACGAAGGCAAAACCCCCACGCTGATCCCCCAGCGAACCGCCATCAACTACGGCGCCGGCCTGATCGCCTGCGACCTGACCGAGATGGCTCAATCCGTCAAACTCTGCGTCACCGACGGCAAATTCGATATTCGCAAATGGGGCAGCGAAGGGATGCAGACCCTGACCCCGCTGTGGCTGCTCAAATATCTGCCCAATATGCTGCCCTGCCATGTGGCCATTATCCACGACATTCAGGGCCCCAGCAACACGATTACCTGCGGCGATGCCAGTTCCTATCTGGCCGTTTCGGAAGCTGCCGAGATAATTCTCCGCGGAGATGTCGAGACAGCACTTGCCGGCGGCGGAGAGACACGCGTACATCCCATCGGCATCGCTCGCCAGTATCTGATGAAACGAGCGAACTGCTCGTCGAATGACAATCCTGCAGCAGCCTGCAGGCCGTTCGATGCCCATGCCGCCGGAACCATCTTTTCTGAAGCCGCCGGCACGCTGGTCCTCGAAGATATGCAGACTGCTCGAAATCGCGGCGCAGCGATGCTCGCCGAAATCGCGGGTTGGGGCGCCAGTCACAGTCTGAATCCCGATTACATCCACCTTGAAGCGGATGGCAAAGCCATTACCTATGCCATCGAGATGGCATTGCAGCAGGCCGACATTACCCCGGACAAGCTGGACTTGATCATCCCCTGCGGCACAGGCATCCCCTGCGACGACAAGGCCGAAGCCATCGGCATCCAGAATGCCCTCGGCGCGTCCGTTTCCGCGATCCCCGTATGGCCCACCAAGAGCCTGCTGGGCCATTCCGGCGCCGCCGCCGGAACGCTGGATTTGATTGCCGCCGCATTAGCCATCCGCGATGGCAAAACCGGCAAAGCAGTCAATTTTAATTCACCGACAGCAGAATGCAAACTGAACATACTCCGCCAGCCGATCGATAAACCGTTGAATTATGTTCTGTGCTGCGGTTATTCTTTCGGCGGACAGTGTGCCGCGGTCATTCTCAAGGCAATTAAGGACTAAAAGTCAATGAAACATAGAGTCGTCATTACAGGTATGGGAATTGTTTGCCCGCTGGGGCATTCGGTCGCTCACATGTGGGAAGGCCTCATGACCGGCAAAAACGGCATGTGTTATAACACGTTGTTCGATGCATCCACGTTCCCCACTCAATTCGACGCCGAAGTCAAAGATTATGACGTGAGCCGTTTTGTTAAAAATGCCCAGCCGCACATAACCGGCAACCGCGGCTCCCAATTCGTCGTCGGCGCCGCTGCCCAGGCCTGCAAACAGGCCGGCATCGATATCGAAACCGACCGCCCGGGCGACGGCATCGACCGCCGCCGAATGGGAGTTTATCTGGGTGCCGGTGAAGGCTCCGTCAACAACGACGCTTTCTTCCAATCCCTCATTGATTCATGGGTTGAAGAAAAACAGCAGCCGGACTGGAACCACTGGGTCAAATCCGCTACCGTGAAAATGACTCCGACGCAGGAACTTGAACAGGAACCCAGCATGCCCGGCGCGCATGTGGCCATGCTGACCGGTGCCCGGGGCATCAGCCGCAGTTGCCTGACGGCCTGTGCCGCAAGCACCCAGGCCGTCGGCGAAGCCGCCATGCTGGTGCGACACGGCAGAGCCGATGTCATGATTGCCGGCGGATGTCATTCGATGATTCACCCGCTGGGTGTCACCGGCTTCAATCGCCTGACAGCCCTGTCCACCCGTAACGACAGCCCGCAGACCGCGTCGCGTCCGTTTTCCGCGACACGGGATGGCTTCGTCCTCGGCGAAGGGGCGGCCATCGTCGTGCTTGAAACGCTCGAAAGCGCCCAAAAACGAAATGCACCGATTCTGGCCGAAGTCATCGGCTTTGGCTCCAGCAGTGATGCCTTCCGCGTTACCGATATGCATGAAGATGCCCGCGGCGCCGTACAGGCCCTGCGGCGTGCTCTCGACGACGCCGGCCTGACCGTCAATGACATCGACTATATCAGCACCCACGGCACCAGTACCTCCGAAAATGACTCCATCGAAACCAAAGCCATCAAGACCGTCTTCGGTCCGCAGGCCTACAAAATTCCATGCAGCAGCCCAAAGAGCCAGTTCGGCCATCTCATCGGTGCCACCGGCTGTGCAGAACTGATCACCTGCATCATGGCGATTCAGGAAAACACCCTGCCGCCGACGATGAATCTCAATGAGTCGGACCCGGAACTGGACTTGGACTATGTCCCAAACAAACCCAGAAAAGCCCAGATCAATGTGGCTCTGGATGAATCATTCGGTTTCGGCGGGCAGAATAATGTCGTGATTATCAAACGCTATACCCAACGGGTATGATTATGCCGCGAGCAAAAGAAGCAAGTCGTTAATGCCGCTATCCTTAGCCGCGACGAAATAGAATATTCAAGTAAGATTCAGTATATAAAGACTAACTTTCTGACTGTTGATTTATCGATTTGAGGGATCAAAAATGATAGATATCAAGCTCGTGCGGGAAACTCCTCAGCTTTTCAAAGACGGCGCAAAAGCCAAACGTTTTGATGTGAATATCGATACCCTGCTCGACCTGGACAGTAAAATCCTGGCCGCCAAACAAATGCTTCAGGATATCGTCACCGAGAAAAACCGCATCGGCAAGGAAATCCCCAAATTGCAGGCCCAGGAAAAACAGGCCGTCCTGGCTGAACTGGGCAAGCTCAAGGAAAAAGAAGCCGCCCTCAACGAAGAACTCAAACGCATCCAACCGGAATTCGATGCGTTAATGCTCGAAGTACCGCAGCCGCCGTCACCGGAAGTTCCACTTGGCCTGGATGACACCGAAAACGTCGAATTGTACAAACGCGGGGAAGTCCGCACCTTCGATTTCGAACCGAAAGACCACATGCAATTGGGCCAGGCGCTGGATATGATTGATATGGAACGCGGCGTCAAACTGGCCGGCACCCGCAATTATTTCCTTAAAGGCGACGGCGCCGTCCTGCACCGTGCCGTGATGAATTTTGCGATGGACTTCATGATCAGCCGCGGCTATACCCCGATGATCGTCCCCCTGCTGATGCGTAACGAAGCCATGCGGGGTACCGGCTATTTCCCCGGCTCCGAAGAACAGACCTACCAGATGGAGCGGGATGAGCTCAATCTCGTCGGCACTGCTGAAGTCCCCCTGACGGCCTATTATATGAACGAAATGCTGACCGAAAAACAGCTCCCCGTCAAATTCGTGGCCATGAGTTCCTGCTTCCGCCGCGAAGCCGGCGCTGCAGGCAAAGACACCTACGGTCTGTACCGCATCCACCAGTTCGATAAAGTCGAACAGGTCATTATCGGCGAAAACGACGAACAGAAAAGCATCCAGTACCACCAGGAAATCCTGGGCAACTCTGAAGCCGTGCTCCAGGCCCTTGGCCTGCCGTACCGCGTGGTCAACGTCTGCTCAGGCGACCTCGGACGCGGCCAGGTCCAGAAATTCGACATTGAAACCTGGATGCCCTCCCGCAAAAGCTACGGCGAAACCCACTCGGCCAGCCGATTCTATGAATTCCAGGCCCGCCGCCTGAACTTGAAATACAAAACCGAACAGAAGAAAAACGTCTTCTGTCATACGCTCAACAATACCGTCATCGCCTCCCCGCGTGTCCTGATACCCATCATGGAACTGTATCAGAACGCCGACGGCACCATCACCATCCCCACCGTACTGCGGCCGTATATGGGCGGACGGGAGCGAATCGAACCCCAAAAATAACCGATATCAGCCGTTAATGAAGGAGGACGGCTTCCATGCGCCTCAAAACGCTGGACCCGATTGCACAGCAGCTTCAACGACTGGACGACCAGCTTGCCGTCCGGCCGCCGGTGATTGAGACCATTCTGGTCACTGTACCCGCCGTCCCCGCGGCAATCGGTTTCATCGCGGGTCTCAGTCTCGGAGCAAGTTTTCGTCTGGCCTGGCCCATCTGCCTTGCCGGAGCATCGCTGACACTGCTGTTGTCATATTTATCCCGCAGATTTAAAAATTCCCATCATCAGGCCGCATCCCTTACCCTGTGCCTGACCCTGCTGTTCGTCTGGCTGGGAATGCTGAGGCTGGAATACTTCCACACCCCCTATCCCAATGATGCCCGGCTTCTCGTCCGCCCTGAACCTTATCCTGCCGCCATTCGCGGAACCATCATCAGCGACATCTATCGTGAAAATCGTAAAAGCTGGCTGTTCGGCGATTATCAGTTCACCGAACCGGCCCGCAGCTTCTATCTGGCCATTGATCAGTACCAGACCAAAACCGGAAGCTGGGCGCAAACGCGCGGTGTTATTCGCGTCCAAATCTCCCAGCCGGCCGTTCATATCCGCTCATTGGACCGCGTTCAGATGTACTGCATCCTCAGCGGCTTCAAACCGCCCGCCAACCCCGGCCAGTTTGATTTTCAGAACTATATGCACAGCCGCAGCGTCCACCTGTCCGCTGCCGTCCAGACCAGCGATGGAATTTCCGTTCTCGACCGACCAGCCGGCATCACCTTCCATAAAGCCGTCCTGGCCCTCAAGCGTCTGGCCTGGCAGGCACTGCTCTCGGAAATGCCTGATGAGACCGACCAGCGAACCGCCATGGCGACTGCACTGCTTCTCGGCTATCAGCAAACCATCGACCTGCAAACAAACGAAGCTTTCCTCCGAACCGGCCTGTCGCACATCATCAGCCTGTCCGGCATGCACATGGCCATCATCGCTGCCATGGTCTGGTGGATCGCCAAAGCCGCCGGTCTCGAAAAACGTAAACGCGCCATCGTTACCTGGATTCTCATCACCGCCTACGCCCTCATCGTCCCGCCCCGGGCTCCCACCCTGCGGGCGGTGGTCGTCTGCTGGATATTCTGTGCGGCCATGCTGTTCCGCCGCCGGCCCCATCCTGTCAACACCCTGGCCGTCGCCGCACTGGTCATGCTCCTGTACCGCCCGATGGATTTATTCTACCCCGAATGGCAGCTTTCTTATGGCACCATCCTCGGCATCCTCTTGTTCTACAAACCCATTCTCGATCGGCTCAGCCAATACACCCTCGAAAAACTCCAGCCCTTATCCGCAGGCACCCTGCCCGCACGCACGCTCTACTGGCTCATCCAGATTCTCGTCGAAATGTTTGCCGTCGGCATCGCCGCCTGGTTCGGCGGCAGCGGCATCCTGCTATGGAATTTCGGCTCGTTTACGCCCCTTTGCACCTTGTGGACTATCCTTGTGGCCCCCATCGTCCCGATTATCCTTTATCTGGGCTTTTTCAAGATATTACTGGCCGGATTCCTGCCCACCCTGTCCGTGATGATGAGTGCAGTCATCCTGCACTGCTCACACCTGTTTTCTTCCATGGTCAAAGGATTTGTCGCTATCGATTTCACCTCATACCGCATTGGCCCCGTCGCCGGTTGGATCGCCGCGGCATATTATATGCTCATTCTGATATGGCTGCTCCGGCATCATCTTCACCCCATCCCGCGAAAACTCGGATATGCCGCACTTGCCTTCATCGTGACCACCGGCCTTATTGTCCACCTTAAGTCCCGGCGAGACGGCCTATCGCTGTGCTGCCTTTCCGTCGGCCATG
>CAZKAI010000017.1:1381-4020 GCA_964550565.1 uncultured Pirellulales bacterium | reverse complement strand
CACCTTAAGTCCCGGCGAGACGGCCTATCGCTGTGCTGCCTTTCCGTCGGCCATGGCCAGGCCGTCGTCCTCCATACCCCCACTGGCGACGCCTGCCTGTTCGACACCGGCTCCATCAGCAATAAAGACCCCGGCTCGCGCGTCGTCATTCCCTATCTCAAACACAAAGGAATCGACCGCCTCCAGGCTGCCTTCATCAGCCACGGCGACCTCGATCATTTCAATGGTCTGCCGGAAATCGCCGCAACAGGCTTCATTAAAACCGTTTATGCCAACACCACATTCATCGATAAAGCCCAAACTCCCTCCGCCCCTGCCGAATTAACCAACCATGTCAAGCGATATAACATCCCTGTCCAGCCTGTCCCCAAATCACTCACATCGGGCCTCGTCCAAATCAGCAGTCTCTGGCCAACAGATACCGCACCGCAATCCTTATCCGACAACGACCGCTCCGAAGTCCTGCTGATCACCTACGCCGGAAAATCCATTCTCCTATGCGGCGATATCGAAATCGCAGCCCAGACCGAACTGTTGAAATTATACCCGGACCTGCACGCCGATATCATGCTCCTGCCCCACCATGGCTCAACCACCAACCTGGTCCCCGAATTCATCTCCCGCATCGCCCCAGATACTGTTATCGCAAGCTGTTCACAAAGCCGGATGAACAATGCTTACACCCCCACCCAAAACCAGCAGGCCTTTTATACCGGCCGCAACGGCGCCATCGAAATCAAAATAAAAGCCGACGGTACAGTCAGCACCGTCGGCTTTGGTAATTCCAAATAAATCCGGCTTATTCGCTGTTATCTCATATAAACAACGATTTCCACGCGGCGGTTCTTGGACTTGCCCGCAGCGGTACTGTTAGCGGCAACCGGACGTGATGCCCCGCAGCCGGCAGCGCGGATATCCTCATCCGGAATGCCCTTCTTTACCAGATAACGCACCACGGTCAGGGCGCGTTCGGCTGACAGTTCCCAGTTATCCTGCCATTTATTCTTGGTCTTGCTGATCGGGTCGGTATCCGTATGTCCGACGATGTCAATCTTGCGTCCGGCGTACTTGGAACGCAAAACGCTGTATGCCTTGTCGAGTTCGGAAATATACGTGTTCTTCAGCGTCGCGCTGCCCGAGGCAAACAGAATCGCATCGCTGATGGTCACGGTAATCGTGCCCGCATCGGCATCCACGGCAACCTCGCCAACACCCTCAAATCCAGTCGCCTGAGCAGGGGTCGCCTGCTTGGTCGCAATCTGCTTCTGCATCTCTTCCAACTGCCGTCTGCTGTCAGCCAGATCCCGTTCCAGCCGGCCTTTTTCAGACGCGGAACTCGTCAGGGTCGCTTCACAGTTTTCATACAATCCCTTGACGTTCTGATATTCCACGTCCAGAGCCTCGTATTTTTTCTTCCAGTCGGTGCAGCCTGTCAGCATCGTTGCAGCAACCAGTCCAACCAAAACAAACATCATTTTTCCTGTGGTTTTCATAATTTGACCTCCCTTTCGTCTATGTCAGAGTTAAAAACCATACCAGTTCATAAATACGTTTCGTATCCAATCATGGAAAATCATAACGCCAAAAACCGCAATTGACAAGAATGGACCATAAGGAATTTGTCGGCTTTTTTTGAAAATCCATTGATATAATGCCCAGATAAGCCCGAAAAACGGCGCGATAAAGAACGCCAGCACCGCCATCCACGGCCCAATCACCGCCCCCGCCGCCCCCATCAGATGCACATCCCCCAGCCCCATCGCCTCCCGGCCAAAGCCCAGCGTCCCGACAATCCGGGTCGCCCAGACCACCGTACACCCTGCAAAATAGCCCATCAGCGCCCCGAAAAAGCCTCTAACGGCCGGAATCCCCAGCCAGTTATTCCACATCGCCAGCCCGGCCTCCGAGCGAACTATCATATAGCCGACAATCCCTCCCAATATTATTGGGATAAGATAGATAATTTCTTTTAAAATCTCTCGACGGTCATTAAATTCAGGCTCTTCCGTCTCCGGATTTCCCGACAATTTCTCATGTCCTTCCGGATATGGATAGCTCGGCTTGATAATCCCCAAACGCAGACAAACCAGCGAAATAATCAGCCCAATCCCCGCGCCGGCCGCAATCGAGGCTTGCTTGGCTGTTGCCATAGGGAAAATCTGATGAATATCAATCTGCGAAGCCGTCAGCACATACCCGCTGACACTGGCCGCGATAATCCCCGCTCCCGTCACAAACCAGCACAACTCCAGCGGAATAATCCATAACTCCAGATCAATCGCCGAGGCTGCCAGAAACACCGCCACCAGAATCATCGCATTCAGATAAACCAGCCACCCCCCGGCCACAAATCGTTGAATCGCCATCTCGCCCGCCAAATCCATCTGCCGACCTTCAAAATAAAAATACCACAGATAGACCCCGATAAACAGGCACGCCGTCAGCAGTTCAATCAGAAAATAACGGGGGGAAATCGATGTTTTGCAGACCCGGCACTTACCGCCCAGAATCAGCCAGGAAAACAGCGGGATATTATCATAAAAGTGTATCGGCGTATTGCAGGATGGACACGCGGACCCCGGCCATACGAGCGATTTCTCTCGCGGCAGCCGATAAATCACCACATTCAGGAAACTGCC
>CAZKAI010000017.1:0-1281 GCA_964550565.1 uncultured Pirellulales bacterium | reverse complement strand
AGGCTTGGCCGCAGCCGTCTGACGGCTGACAATCCCGGCCACCTTCATCGGCAGACCAAACAGCCGGATGAAGCCCGTCGCATCGGTGGAATTGTACTCGGCGCCCATCGTAAAGCTGGCCAGATGCGGATTATACAGGCTCTTGGGACTGGTCACGCCAGCCAGAGTCGCTTTGCCTTTATACAGCTTGATCCGCACGCTGCCGCTGACATTCCGCTGCGTCACATCGACAAACGCATCCAGCGCCTCGCGAAGCTGGCAGAACCACTGCCCGTAATACACCATCTCGGCATACTTCAATGCTACCTGCTGCTTATAGTGAGCCGTTTCCCGATCCAGACACAGCATTTCCAGCGCCTTATGGGCCGTCGTCAGGATCGTTCCGCCGGGCGTCTCATAGACCCCGCGGGACTTCATCCCAACCAGGCGATTCTCCACCAGATCCGCCACGCCGACACCATGCACGCCGCCGATAGCATTGAGCGTCTCAATCAGCTTGACGCCGTCGGTCTTCTTGCCGTTCAATTTCACCGGGATACCCTGCTCAAAGCCGATTTCGACATACTCAGCCTTGTTTGGGGTCTTCGAGATGGGCCGGCACAGAACCAGCATCTCATCCTTCGGCTCATTGGCCGGGTTTTCCAGGTCCGCACCCTCGTGGCTGATATGCCAGAGGTTCCGGTCGCGGGAATAAATCTTCTTCACCGACTGCTGAATCGGGATTTTCCGCTGTTTGGCATATTCGACCGCCGCTTCCCGGCTGGTCAGTGTAAAATTCGGGTCTTTCCACGGGGCAATAATCTTCAGATCCGGCGCCAGCGCCATGAACGTCAGCTCAAACCGCACCTGGTCGTTACCCTTGCCGGTAGCGCCATGCGATACCGCCGTTGCCCCGGTCTGCCGGGCCACATCCACCTGATGCTTGGCAATCAGCGGCCGGGCAATGCTGGTACCCAGCAGGTACCCGTTTTCATACACCGCGCCGCTTTTGAGCATCGGCCAGATGTAATCTTCCACAAATTCCTTGCGGAGGTCCTTGACTACGCACTTGACCGCACCGGTCGCCAGGGCCTTCTTCTGAATCCCCGTCAGTTCGTCACCCTGTCCCAGTTCGGCGGCAAACGCCACCACTTCATACCCGTATGTTTCCTTCAGCCACGGCAGGATCACGCTCGTATCCAGCCCGCCGCTGTAAGCCAATACCACTTTTTCAGCCTTATTCTTAACAGCCATCACTATTTCCTTTCTAAATACCGACATAAGTCGTAGATAATCATAAAA
>CAZKAI010000016.1:30709-52246 GCA_964550565.1 uncultured Pirellulales bacterium | reverse complement strand
CTGCTGATCCAAACGAATATGGGTATTGTGATTCCCATGATTGTATCTTCCGAACGTTACGGAATCATGTGGGACATCTATTCCATCATGCGGTTCAAAGACGATGCCGCTGGCGCCACATTGTGGGCCGAGAGCGCGCCGGGCGGGGTGGATTACTATTTCTTTGCCGGCGACACGATGGACGATGTTATTTCCGGCTACCGCAATCTGACAGGCAGCGCCCCGATGTATCCCAAACAGGCCCTTGGTCTGTTTATGAGCAAGGAACGCTATCCGACTCAGGACCGCATTGTCGAAGTCGCCAAAACGTTCCGCAAAGAGCAATTCCCGCTGGACTACATCGTGCAGGACTGGCAGTACTGGGGAAGCGATAAAGACGGCACCTGGAGCGGCATGATCTGGAATCCCCAGCGCTATCCCGATCCGGAGGGCATGATAAAAGCCATACACGACCTGAATATGAAACTGATGATCTCGATCTGGCCGTCCGTGGGCAATGATACCCCGCTGGGCCGTGAATTGGATCAGTATCAACTGCGATTTGACCCGCTGCACTGGATATCCCGGAAAGCCCGGATTTATGACGCTTTCAGTGAAAAAGGGCGGGAAATTTACTTTAAGCACATCAACAACGGCCTCCTGAGCAAGGGGGTGGACGCGCTCTGGATGGATGGCACTGAAGTCGAGGTCGGCACGGCCTGCTGGAATCCCAACGAAGTTGCCCGAGATATCAAACGGCTGGGGATCAACGCCATGGGCGATTTCTCACGTTATCTGAATCCCTATACGCTGATGACCACGAAGGGGACCTACGAAGGTCAGCGCGCCGTCAACAACCAGCGAGTGTTTACGCTGACGCGTTCTGCCTGGGCAGGGGCCCAGCGTTATGCCGCTGCCTCCTGGTCGGGTGATTCGTCGGCCAGTTGGAATACACTGAAGTCCCAGATGGCCAGCGGGCTTCATGTAACGATGGCCGGCAATCCCTGGTGGACCCAGGATATCGGCGGTTTCTTCGTCAACAACTTCCCAGGCGGCCAGGAGAATCCGGCCTATCGCGAACTTTTCTTGCGATGGTATCAGTTTGGCGCCTTCAATCCGATCTTTCGCATTCACGGGACCAATATTGAGCGGGAACCGTATATTTTCAAAGAAATGGACCCGGAGGTGTATCAGGCGCTGCTGGAGATTACCCATCTGCGCTACCGCCTGATGCCGTATCTTTATAGCCAGAGCTGGAGGGTCACGAGCGAAGGCTACACGCTGATGCGTGCGCTGCCGATGGATTTTCCGGAGGATGCCGGGGTACGCAACGTCAGTGACGCCTTTATGTTCGGGCCGGCCTTCCTGGTGCATCCGGTTACGCGTTCGATGTATCGCAAGGGAAATACTCCCGCCCCGACTATTCCGACGGAGTTTATGCGGACCCCGGACGGCCAGTCCGGCCTGGCCGTGCAGTATTTTGCCGGGGTCAACTTCGATACGCCCATGGGAAAAGGAGTTGATAAGGTTGTGGATCATGACTGGCCCGGACCGCCGCTGGCCGATCCCCCCGGCGGCTTGGACGGTTTCAACAACTTCTCTGCGCGGTGGGAAGGATTTCTGCTGGCGCCTCAGGACGGGGAATATGAAATCGGAGTCGAAGGGGATGATGGGTTCCGGCTTTATCTGGACGGCAAAAAAGTCATCGAGGATTGGCGGGACAATGCTGCACGTTATCGCAGTGCGAAAGTTACTTTCAGCAAGGGACAGCAGGTGCCGCTGAAACTGGAATTCTATCAGGGCGGCGGCGAACGCGTTATTCGTCTTGGTTGGCGTACTCCCAGTGATATTCGCAACCAGAACGAGGGGGCGGCGGCACTGGATAACGTTGTGAAAACGTATCTGCCCGCCGGTGCCGATTGGTATGATTTCTGGACGAATGAGAAGCACACCGGCGGAAAAACAGTCGAAAAAGCGTGTCCGCTCAATATCCTGCCGCTGTATATCCGCGCCGGGTCAATTTTGCCCATGGGGCCTGTGATGCAGTATGCGACTGAAAAACCGGACGCCCCGTATGAAATCCGCATCTATCCGGGCGCCGATGCGAAATTCACCCTCTACGAAGATGATAACGAGACTTACAATTACGAAAAAGGACAATATGCCGTATATGATATCGTCTGGGATGATTCGGCCCGAACGCTGACGGTCGGTCCTCGCAAAGGGTCATTTCCCGGTATGGTTGACGAACGCATACTTAATCTTGTGATTGCTGCCCCCGGTAAAAATGCTGGAATAGAAACAGGGACTGCTAACATCAAGACGGTCAACTATACCGGCAAAACTGTCGAAGTAAAATTTAATTGACAGAAAAGAAAAAGAATTATGAACACGTATTCCTCAACTTACGCATTAAAAATCCACCGAGTCGAGCAATTGGTTTCAATCCGAAAACCTTATAGGAAACGGAATCTGTTTCCTTTTTGTAGATATCCTGTGTTTATCCTGACGGCGTCATTCTGGCTTGCGATGAATTGTGCCGCCCAGTACCCGATTGTGCAGACGATATTCACAGCCGATCCCGCTCCGCTAGTGCATGATGGAATACTCTATCTTTACACCGGGCATGATGAAGACGATGCCCCGGACAGTCGATTTGTGATGCACGATTATCAGTGCTTCACAACAACCGACATGGTCAACTGGACGCATCATGGGGCGGTGCTCGACATTCGCAAGGCATTCGAATGGTCCGGCGGTGACGCCAATGCCGCGCAGTGCATCCATCGAAACGGCAAGTTCTATTACTACGTCAGCACTGCGGACAAAACGCACCCCGGTGTGGCCCTGGGCGTTGCGGTTTCCGACAGTCCCTTCGGGCCGTTCAAGGATGCGCTCGGGCATGCACTGGTGACAAATGACCAGACAAAATATGCGCGCCATGGCTGGGATGATCTCGATCCCGCGGTATTCATTGACAACGATGGCCGAGCTTTTCTCTATTGGGGCAATAACGCCTGCTATTTCGCCGAACTGAATGAAGACATGATCTCACTCAAGGGCGACATCTCACACGTCCCGCTGACTAAGGAAGCGTTTGGCCCCGACTTCGAGGAAGCTCCGTGGCTCTGCCATCGCGGAGACCAGTATTACCTATGGTACGCTTCCAGCATTCCGGAATCCATCCACTATGCGGTTGCGAAGAACCCGGTCGGGCCCTGGCAGTACGGTGGCGAAGTGATGGATATTCAGGAGACTTCGGGGTCCAACCATCCCGGCATCATCGACTACAAGGGTCGGTCTTACCTCTTCTATCAGACCGACTCGCTGCCCAACGGTATCGATAAACGCCGCTCCGTCTGCGTGGAAGAGTTCAAGTATAATCCTGACGGCAGCATTCCGCGGATTTCCCGCAGTGCCGAAGGAGTCAAGCCGGCGGGAACGCTTAATCCTCGTATTCGGACCGAGGCAGAAACGATGGCCTGGTCCCAAGGTGTTGAAACGGAGAAAAATGATACGGTCGGGGTCTATGTGACGGACATCGACAGCGCGGATTACATCAAGGTTCGCGAGGTCGATTTCGGCAATGGAGGCGCCGGGCAATTTTGGGCCCATGTGGCCTGCGGCTCAGAGGGCGGGAGGATCGATCTCCGGCTGGGAAGTCCCTACGGACGGTTACTGGGAAGAATCCAGGTGAAGAACACCGGCGGCTGGCAGAACTGGAAAACGCTGTCCTGTCGGATACGCAATGTAACCGGCATTCACGACCTCTATTTCGTCTTCTCCGGCGGCAATGGGGAACTGTTCCATTTTGACTGGTGGAAATTCGAGTAAAACGAAAGGAAACAAGATTCATATGAACCGATGTGTGCAATTGTTCGCATTTATTGCCATGACGGCAGTGGCTGGTCCGTATGTTGGCGGAAATCCTGTTTTTCGTGATGTCTTCACGGCCGATCCGGCGGCTCTGGTTGTCGGCGATACGGTCTATGTCTATGTCGGTCGCGACAATGCCAGAGAGGGTCAGTTCTTTACCATGCCGGAGTGGCTGTGCTATTCCTCGAAGGACATGAAGACCTGGACGGCACACGGGCCCATTATGCGGCCGGAGGATTTTAAATACGCCCGGGCCAATGTTGCCTGGGCTGCTCATATGATCGAAAAGGACGGCCGATTCTATTTTTATACAACATTGCGTCGCAATAACAACAATGAACACTGCATCGGAGTGGCTGTTGGCGACAGCCCGCTTGGTCCATTCAAGGATGCCCGTGGAACCCCCCTTATTACCGATGATATGACCACGGATTCGAGTCGTCCCAACGCCGACATTGATCCTACAGTTTTTCTTGACGATGACGGTACTGCCTGGATGATGTGGGGCAATGGCGACTTTTATCTGGTCAAACTCAAACCCAACATGATCGAACTCGATGGGCCGATCCAAAAGGTACAGCATAAAAATGTTGCAGAAGGCCCCTGGCTCTTCAAACGCGGCAATCTGTACTACAATGTCTATGCTGCGGATGTTCCCGGCAATCCGCCGGAAAAGATCGCCTATGCCACAGCAGAGAAAATCACCGGTCCATGGACCTATCGCGGATTGGTAACCGGTTCCCCAAAGACGGGCTTTACCATTCATCCCGCCGTCATCGAGTTCAAGGGGCAGTGGTATTTTTTTTACCACGACGGTTCCACCTCGCTGAACGGGATTCCCGGCGGTGACTGCCGGCGGAGTGTCTGTCTGGAATATCTTTATTTTAATGACGATGGCACCATCAAACCCGTCACACAGACCCAAGAAGGCGTTTCCCGGGAGGCCGCATCACCTGAGCAATCGGTTCAGCTTGTCTCATTGAAAGACGTCCGATTGCTGGAGAGTCCTTTTTCCCGGGCGGTTCAAGCCAATTATCAATATCTCCTGGCTCATGACCCCGACCGATTGCTTGCGCCGTATCGGCGCCAAGCGGGTCTTGAGGCCAAGGCTCGTCCCTACGGCAACTGGGAGAGCATGGGGCTCGAAGGGCATACGGCTGGGCACTACCTTTCGGCGATTTCGCTGATGATTGCGTCGGGCGCCGATATGGACGGGGAGTTTCGGCGTCGTCTCGACTACCTAATTGACGAATTGGCCCAAGTCCAAAAAGCCAATGGTAACGGATATATTGGAGGTATTCAAGGGAGCAGAGAATTTTGGAAAAGTATCGCTGAAGGTCATGTTGAGCTTATCGGGAAAAGATGGGCTCCCTGGTATAACCTCCACAAAATGTTTGCCGGGCTTCGGGATGCTTATCTGTACGGAGGCAATGCAAAGGCGCGTGATTTGCTTGTTGGCTTTGGAGACTGGTGTGAAACGGTTACATCCAGCCTGAGCGACCGGCAGATGCAGCAGATGCTGGGCACTGAGTATGGCGGCATGAATGAAGTGCTTGCCGATATCTATGCGATAACCGGCAGCAAAAAATACCTGGATCTGGCCAAACGTTTCAACCAGCGGTCCCTTTTTGAACCCCTCGTAAATCGTCAGGACAAGCTGACCGGAATGCATGCCAATACCCAGATTCCCAAGATTATCGGTATGCAGCGTATTGCGGCACTGACCAGCGACGATACCCTGCACACCGGAGCGGCGTTTTTCTGGGATACTGTTGTTAAAAACCGCAGTGTGGCCTTTGGCGGCAACAGTGTCAGCGAGCATTTTAATGATCCCAAAGATTTCAGCGGCATGATTGCGCACCGGGAAGGACCGGAGTCCTGTAATACCTATAACATGCTGAAGCTGACTGAGGTGCTTTTCATGGCCGAACCGGAGGCTGCCTATGCCGACTATTACGAACGGGCCCTTTACAATCATATCCTGGCTTCCATTCATCCCCAAAAGCCCGGGTATGTCTATTTCACCTCAATTCGTCCTGATCATTATCGGGTGTATTCCCAGCCCGAACAGGCCTTTTGGTGCTGTGTCGGAACGGGCATGGAGAATCCGGGAAAGTACGGCGCGTTTATTTATGCTCAGGAAAAGGATCAGTTGTATGTGAATCTCTTTGTTCCCTCGGAAGTATCCCTGGCTGTGAGCGGATTGGTGCTCAGGCAGGAGACGAAGTTTCCGGATGAGCCGCGTACACAGCTTCGCCTTCAACTCCCTAAGCCAGCGACCTTTACGCTCAATATCCGCCACCCTGTCTGGGTCAATCCGGGCGATTTTGCAGTCAAGGTTAATGGACAATCCATGGAAGTCCAATCAACCCCGTCTTCCTATGCCGCGATTCGACGGGAATGGAGGGACGGCGATACGGTTGATGTGGAACTTCCCATGCATCTGCGCGTAGAGCGTCTGCCTGATGGCTCCAATTGGGCGGCTTTTCTGTATGGCCCGATTGTGCTGGCCAAGCCCGACGGCGTTGAAAATATGAATGGTCTGTTTGCCGACGAAGGCCGCATGTCACAAGTAGCGTATGGTCCGATGGTCCCGCTTGACAAGGTTCCGGTCCTGCTCGCAACGGAAAAAGAGCTGCTTGCACATGTGGTTCCGGATCGAGCCGCCGGGCCGCTGAGCTTCCGCATTATGGATGTGATAGAGCCGGCGGATTCCGAAGGTATGCCGCTGATGCCGTTTTTCAGGCTGCATGAGCGTCGCTATCAGATGTACTGGGAGCTCACAACCGCCGAACAGATTGCGGCGAGAAAGGAAAAACTTGCCGCCGAGGAACGAGACCGCCTGGCACGCGAGGCGGCGACCATTGACTGGATCGCGGTCGGCCAGCAGCAGCCTGAGGTGGAACATGACCTTCAGGGTGAAGGCATGGAAACGGGCATTCACAACGGTCGCCGCTGGCGTCACGGTTCCTGGATTCAATATACCCTTGATTCACGGGGGGCCAGGGAGGTCGTTTTGTCTGTGACCTATTCCGGCGACGATCGCGGCAGACAATTTGATATTCTGGTCAATGGGACGCGGATCGCTACCCAGAAACTGACCGGCGAAAAACCAAATCATTTTGTTGAAAAACAGTATACGGTTTCCTCCGAGATACTTCAGGCTGCTGTAAACGGTCGTCTCACTGTTCGATTTGCCGCAAGTGAGGGACTGGCGGGGGGGCTATATGACGTGCGCCTGCTTGGGCCGAATGCAGCGGAGAATCTTCCCTTGAATTAGCGTTGTTTGGCATGGATTGATTTTTCTGTTTAATCCGGATAATGCGGTGCTAAAATATACCCATTGGATATATTGTGAAAAAGGAGTCGTAACAGGATGATGCAGATACCATGGATTCATCAGATCCGGATGTGTTTGGCTGCATACATAATCCTCTATTTTACTTCCGCTTTGGCCATGGCGGCCCAAAGACATCTCTTGGAGGCCGAAGCCGCAGAACTGATCGGCGGGGCATCCAAAACGACTGATCCTGTTGCCTCGCAAGGGTACTCAGTCCGTTTGGCCAAACCCGGCCAAGGCATCGAATTTTCCGGCCTGCCTGCCGCGGCGACATTAGCGGTTCGCTACGCATCGGTGGAAACGGGTACGATCAGCATTGCAGTCAATGATCAGCCGGCTCGCAAGGTAAACGTACATTCCTCAGGATCTGTCAGCGGTTCATTTCTCTATGCGGTGATGAAGGTCGAAATTTCTGTCGGCGCCAGGCTGAATATCAGTCAGGCGGCAGATGATGTCGCGGTGAATATCGACCAGCTTATTACAGGCGAAGGAGATTTGGGATTACCGCCGGATATCTGGAATCTGCCGCCGCTGCCGGTGGCGCCCGGGCCTTATTCGGCCGACTGGAAGGCGATAAGCAGACTTTATACCGTACCGGCCTGGTGGCGCGAAGCCAAGTTCGGTGCCTGGGCTCACTGGGATCCGCAGTCGATGCCCGAACAGGGGGACTGGTATTCCCGCGGCATGTATATGCAGGGCAGTCCTCAATATGAACATCACCTCAGGCATTTTGGACATCCGTCGGAATATGGTTATAAGGATATCTGTCACAATTGGGTGATTGACCGGTGGAATCCCGATGAGCTGATGGCGCTGTTTGTCGAAATGGGTGCCCGTTACTTCATGGCCATGGGGGTTCACCATGACAATTTTGATTGCTGGGACTCGACCTATCAGCCCTGGAACTCTGTCCGCGTCGGACCTAAGATGGATATCGTCGGCACCTGGGAAAAAGTCGCACGAAAGCATGGTCTGCGTTTCGGCATTGGATTCCACAACTCGCCGCCTCGAACCTGGGGTCAGTTTATGCCTGTCCGCTACAGGGGCGATAAAAAAGGACCCAGGCAGGATGTTCCTTATGACGCGATGCAGACCATTCTGGACGGCAAAGGCAAATGGTGGGAAGGTCTGGATCCGGCGGATCTTTATGGGCCGGTTCATACCGCAGAGGAGCCGCTGCTTTCACCCTTTTCCAACCAGTTCATGTGGCGGGTGGATGACGCCATTACCCGGTATCATCCGGATGTAATTTACTTCGATGAGGCAGCGGGTAATTCCCTCTGGGATTTAGGGGTGCATATGGGACTGGATTTTCTCGCTCCTCCGCTAGTGGCCAATTTCTATAATAAGTCCATTCGGTGGAATGATGGCAAAATGGATGCGGTTATTAATCTTAAGTGTGTCGGCGGGCACTACAACAGTTTTAAAAACAATCCCGAACTGATTCCGATTGTTGAACGCGCCCTGGTCAAGAGTACCGAGGCTATCATTGAACCGCAAATCATGGCCTATCCCTTTCAGACGGAAACGACTCTCCAGAACTGGCACTACCAGACCGGTCAGGAATACCTGGATGCCAAAAAAGTCATCCGATTACTGATGGAGAATGTGTCCCGAAATGGAACCATGCTCCTCAACATCACCCAGCGAGGGCGGGGTGATCTTGATTCTGAAGCCATCCGTATCTGCAAAGATATCGGCGCCTGGCTGAAAGTCAACGGAGAAGCTGTTTACGGCTCTCGCCCATTTGAAGTCTTTGGCGACAATGCAGTGTATTTCACACGCAATCAGGGCTATGTGTACGCTGCGCTGCTGGAATGGAAAGGCGGTCCGATTACCCTGAAGGCTCTGCACGCCGGCGGGGCAACACTGGGCAAGGTATCCAAAGTCGACCTTCTGGGTTCTGATAGTCCGCTGACATTTGTCCAGGACGAGCAGGGGCTGACGGTGACCCCCGGCGGATTGATACAGCCGCTGCCGGGTATTGTCAGCCGGCCTCTGGCATCGGAGTGCCGGGTTTTGCGCATCACCCATGACAAAGGCTGGTTTAATGATGATGACCCGGGTGCGACCTTTCCCGGATGGCTTCGCTGCTGCAATCCTGGAACCGGCGATTTTAACAACGATCTGACCACCAGCAGCACAAAAGGCGATGTCTGGAGTTGTGAATTTACCGGAAGCAGCATCGAGGTTATTGCACCGCGAGAAGCAGGAGCAGGAAAGATCGAGATTCAGATTGATGGCCAGACCCGTGCAACGGCAGATCTGTCCGTCACAGGTACACGTCAGGCTCAGCAGACAGTGTGTCAGCTGACTGGACTGACTTTGGGTAAACACACCATCAATATTGTCAATCGCGGCCCCGGCCCTGTGGCTGTGGATGCTATTGTCATACGGTAAACCGTTCAATCACTGAAAGCGATAAAGAGATGGAAATCAAAAAAACACGACAGGCTTGCGTTAGGAGTATATTAATATCCCTGTTATTTTTGATACAGGCTCAGGTGAATGGACAAACGAACGCAGATATGGCTGCCCCCCCCGGCCCGATTCCTTATGCCACGGTGCATGTCATTGGTCCTGACGATTCCGAGGCGGTTATTGTAGAAAAGGCGGCGAAGGTTTTACCCCGCCCTAACCAGACGGCCTGGATGCGGCTGGAATGGATTTTTTTCCTTCACTATGGTCCGAATGCCTTCAATCATGTTGAGTGGGGCAGCGGACGTGAAGAACCCTCGGATTTCAATCCCGCATCATTTGACGCCGAACAGTGGGTCCGGGCGATCAAAGACGCCGGCGGTAAAATGATCGTGCTGGTTTGCAAGCATCACGACGGATTATGCCTGTGGCCCAGCCGATATACCTCGCATTCAGTCGCGTCGAGTCCCTGGATGGATGGAAAAGGTGATGTGGTGCGAGCGGTTTCCGATGCGGCCCGCAAGCATGGGATTAAGCTGGGTGTCTATCTTTCACCGGCCGATCTTTATCAGTTGCGGACCAATCCCAAGAATCCCA
Organism: uncultured Pirellulales bacterium; assembly: GCA_964550565.1. GTDB lineage: Bacteria > Planctomycetota > Phycisphaerae > Sedimentisphaerales > Anaerohalosphaeraceae > Anaeroglomus. Next base: position 42,036 of record CAZKAI010000016.1, on the reverse strand, counting down.
AAGGCTACTATGGCAACAACAGCGGCAAAGTGCTTTCGACCATTCCCACCGATCCGGACGCTTTCAAAACAGATCCCGCCAAAGGCCGTGAACCGGCCCTGGAGTTTGGCAGTTTTACCTATACGGTAGATGATTACAACCGCTATTTTCTTAATCAGTTGTATGAATTGCTGACCGAGTACGGGCCGGTCCATGAAGTCTGGTTCGATGGTGCCAACCCGGATCCGAGTGTCCAGGAGACCTATGATTATGCAGCATGGTTTGACTTGATTCGTAAACTGCAGCCGCAAGCGATCATTTTCGGCAAAGGGCCGGACGGGCGCTGGGTGGGCAATGAAGGTGGGGTCGGACGGACCACGGAATGGAGTGTCATTCCGTTGCCGATGTCACCGGATAAGTTCTACTGGCCTGACATGCAGGCCGGAGATCTGGGCAGTCGTGCCAAACTGACGCCCGGTTCCCACCTGTGGTGGTATCCGACAGAAACCAATGTCACTCTGCTTGACCGTGGAGCCTGGTTTTGGGCCCCCGACAAGAAACCCAGAAGCGTTTCCCAGCTTGTGGATATCTATTACACATCAATCGGCCGCAACGGAAATCTTATTTTGAATCTGTCTCCGGATGACCGCGGCCTGATTCCGGATGATCAGCTCAATGCCTTACGCAGGATGGCCGAGGTCATCCGGGATACATTTGCAGTCAATCTGGCTTCAGGCGGTCAATTGACAGCGGATCACTCGAATGCACAAAACAGCCCCGCACTGGCTTTGGATGGAAATTTGGATACCTGGTGGGAAGCCGCGCCGGGCCAGACCCGTGCCATAATAACCCTGACACTTCCAAAGACCGTCACCTTTGACGTTGTTTCACTCCAGGAAGCCGTGGATCATCGAGGCCAGCGAGTCGAATCTTTTGTCATTGAAACCTGGGATGGCTCGGCCTGGATTGCTGCAGAACATATCGCATCTGATGAATTGACTACCATCGGCCATAAACGCCTGATACGGCTGAAGTCTCCGCTGACAAATGACAAGGTGTGTATTCACATCACCGGGTCCCGTCTGGAGCCGACGCTGGCGGAAATAGGCCTCTTCATGCAGCCTGCAGCATTGTTGCCTCCTGTGATTTCAGATCGTGACGCCAAAGGCATAGTGATCCTCCGAAACGATCGCGGCCTGAAGATGGTTTATACACTTGATGGTTCTTTGCCGACACCTCGCTCGACCGTTTATACCACACCGATTTCCATGCCGCTGGGCGGTACCATCAGAGCAGCATGTCTGCTGCCGGATGAAAAACTGGGCATTGAGGTATCCAGGTTTTTTGCGGGAATGATGCCGACCGGCTGGAAGGTGATCGACGTTGACAGCCAGGAAATCCATGGGCAGGTCAATAATGCTGCCGCCAATGCGATTGATGACAACTCTTCGACTTTCTGGCATACTCGCTGGCACAATGATTTGAAACTGCCCCATTTTATCACGGTTGACATGGGGATTTCGCACCGGATCGGCGGATTTATTTATCTGCCGCGTCAGGATAACAACGCGAACGGAACCGTTCAGCGGTATCGCTTTGAAACAAGCACGGATGGTGTAACCTGGACAACGAATGTCGCATCGGGTACATTTGACAATATTTGGAACAATCCTTCGCTTCAGAAAGTCACGTTTGATCCTGTCGACGCCCGATTCTTCCGATTTACTGCTTTGCGGGAGATCTACGGAAACGGCTGGACAAGTGCTGCTGAGATATCCGTACTGCCTTATAAATCTGATGAAGCCCTCAAGCAATAAAGTCAAGCGGTAAGCTTATGAAGAGTTATTGGTTCACGGCTGGCTGCAGGGGCAAATGGTCAGCCACTGGGTTGCCAGGCCGGCAAGGTCGGCTGCATCGACGGTGCAGTTGTTATCGATGTCGGCGTCCGGTTTCGGGAAACAGCTTTCATCCAGCCACTGACCGCTTAATGCGGCGAAGTCGTTTATGTCGATCAGACCGTCCTGGTCCAGATCGGCTGAACGCTGAATCCTGAAATAATCAAACCGGACCTGTTTGGCGCTGCCGTCATTGTAGGCGGCCAGGCCAACGTAGACGTCTTTGAGATCGGCATAATAATTGTCGCCGTACGGTGTCCAGGTCGAGCCGTTCGGGCTGTAGTAACATTGATAGAAAGAACCGCAGGTTTTACGAATCTGAAGATAAAAGGTCGTGGGTAATGTAAGACGATACTCCGGGGCGGTTCTGCTGCCCTTGATTTCACACATGGGCTGAACGGCCGGTGTGGATTGCGGCCTTGCAAAGAAGAGAACATAATTATTGGTGTTCTGCATGGCGATGATATAGATGCGCGGATTGTTGCTGGAGGCCGGGACCGTGACTCTTGTGGTAATGGACCAATCGCCGCGGGGAGCTTTCTGCAAAAAGATGTTTTTGGCGGTGGCGCCATCGGCATCAAAAATGTTGCCGGTGGTCATGGTTACGTTCAGGCTGCCGCCGGAGACCGACCACAAGGCCGCATCTTCCCGCCAGACACTCAGCCAGCGATCGGCGTCCAGCGTTGTGCCGCTGAATTCATCATTTTCGGCCGTGCAGGGATAGAACGCGCCGGATGGATAGGGTCGGGCCGTTCGCGTCGGGGCCTTGTTGCCGGGGGCATCGACATATAATTGGCCGTCGGACGCAAAGCCAATTCGATCGATACACATCTGCCGGGTTCCGTTGAATGCGGTTCCTATCTTGGTATGATAGCAGATAAAGGTTTCGGTGCCGTCGGGGGATCTTACAAAACTATGGTGGCCGGGGCTGGAATAGCCGATATTCACAGGGTCAACTCTTTCGGGATGGTCGGTTGCGGGGTCATCTTCATACGGATAGCCGGGATACGTCAGCCATTGCTGGAGGATGGGATTCAGGGGCGGTGATGATGACGTCGATGCCTTCGTGTAGGGACCCATGGGGGCAGTTGCTGTGGCATAGCCGACGGAATACTTGTTGCCTCCATAGTAATTGGACGACCAGGTCAGGTAATAGATGCCGTTGCGCTTAAGGACGGCGGCGCCTTCCATCCAGTAGTTTTCCCAGGATTGACTTGCCGAGAAGATATTGGTCACGCTGCCTGTCGTTTGATACATGTTGGATAGCAGTTTGACGACACGGAGCTGGCCCACGTCCTTATTGAAGAATAAATAGGGTGTGCCATCGCTATCAATAAACACATGCGGGTCAATGATGCTGTCGCTTTGTGACAGGACGGGCGTCCACGGCTGTCCTGCCTCCGGAAACGGCAGGGGAACAAAGGTATCATCCGGCGAGCTGGCGTGAGCGACGTAGATTGCCCTTCGGGAATCGTCGATAGGAACGGTAAAGTAGTAATAGAAATGGCCGTCCTTTTCCGCCAATTCCGCGGCCCACAGGTTGGAGGAATACAGGTTGCCTCGGTTTTTATAGTATCCCAGATCGATGTAGCTGCCTTTTCTTCGCCAGTTGACAAGGTCGTTGGAGACGTATCTTTCGGTCCCGGTTCCGGCCACGTAGTACCCGTAATTACCGTTTGCGGTCCATAGAACCGCAGGGTCGGCAATTCGCACGTTCACGGGATTGATATACGTGGGTGTCGTGATCGGGAAGGGATTGTATTTTTCCTGAAGATAAACTGCGACATCGCTGACCTCCGTACTCGTGAGCGCATGGTTATACAGCAGGACCTCGGCAATACTGCAGCCGCCAAACTGATTGCCGGTCCTGTGATAAAATCCAAGCCCAAGCGCCTGGAGCGCCAGGGCGTCTGTGCCGCTGTCAAACGAACGTACCGAGGCGCCGTCTATAAAGAATTGTACCATGTTACTGGTCTGCCCGGAAACGATCGTAAAGACGTGCAGTGTGGCGTCACTGGCTGCGACATCAGTCACTGCACTGCCGGCACCGCAGGCGATGTCAATTTTTGCGTCGGTCTGACCTTTGAGAATGCGGAGCCGGTTGCCGGAGGTTGAACCCGGATACTGGGCGGATATCATATAGTCCGCGACGCTGTCATTTACGGCGGTCGTGAAATTGCCGACGACAAATAGTGTCAGATTCGCCGTACTGGGTCCGCCGGTCAGGGCGCGATTGACTAACGCATTGCTGATGCCGTTAAAGTACACCGCCGCGTGGCCGTTGGCGTAAGACGCATTATAACTTGCCGTTCCCGTAAATGCATAACCGCTTGCCGAATCGGTCCACGAGGTGACCGTTGCTCCGTCTGCCAGGCTGAGTGAATCGGCTTCAAGCCGCAAATACAGGCCGGCTATCTGGTCAGGATCGGAGATCGCTGCATGCAGGGAAACAGTCAGGAATATACCGAAAGCCAAAATCATACCTGCTCTTTTCATCTTTACATCCACCCGAATATTACAGCATAACTACTTTAAAGTGCGCAGGCAATACAGTATCATTAACGCCGGCAACTCAATACTTCAGAACACCGGCGCCGTCAGAGGTTCGCCGCGTGTAGCCGTGCCGTACAGATTCCCGACCGAGTCAAACCACAAACGGTCAAGACAAATATATCGATTGAAATCATTATCCGTATCATAGCGTTTTTGATGATACACATGCCACCAGTTGCCGGCATCATCCTGAACTGCACAGCCGTGGCCGGGACCGTAAACACCTTTTGACCGCCGGACAATGGGATTATGAATGGCCCGCGTAAACGGCCCCATCGGATTATCCGCGGTGGCATAGCCGACCGCATAATTCGGATAGGCGGCATGAGAGCCGCTGTACATCAGGTAGTAAATTCCGCTGCGTTTGATCATCCAGGGACCTTCCGTGACGTCCCCGTTGTTTTTCTCCCATGCGGCCTGCGGCTGGATAACAACTGCCGAAGAGCCCAAAGGAGTGCGAGGATCACTCATGGGCACAGCGGTAATTTTAAAGCCGGGAAACTGAACATAATACAGATACAGACTGCCGTCATCGTCTCGAAACAGATGGCCGTCGATGGCATTTTCAAACAGATCGCGAGAATTGGTAAATGTCCCCGTCAGGCTCGTTGACTCGGCTACCCCCACCACCTGCCAATCGGGATTCGTGGATGACTGAGCCGTATAATACAAATAAAACTTGCCCGAAACAGGGTCATGCCAGACATCCGGCGCCCAGCTTTTGGCCCGGCTGAAAACGATACTGCCGCGTGTCCAGTGAACCAGGTCCGTGGACCTCCAATACCGATAGCCGCCTCCCCTGACATCGCCGGTGGCATAGAGATAATATGCCCCATTGTATTTAATAATGGTCGGATCGGCCAGTTGTTTACCTAAATCGATAACCGGATTTTGATAATGCCGCAAGTTACCCCGGGATCGGCTCAACGTGGCCAGATCTCTCATGCCCACCGCGCAATCGGCGTTCAAATCCGCCAACGGACACGGGAGAGTATAACCCGTCAGCCACGGGCTTGCCAATGCCGTTAAATCAGTTATGCTGACGCTGCCTTCACCGCTGATGGTGTCACGTCCGACAATCACCAGGTCAAAGGTGTTTGCCAGGTCGACTTTGGCCTGCGTCATGACAGACGCTGCTGCCAGTCGATTCACGGCATACCCTTCGGCCTGGAGCAAATCGATCCGGCCCTGATCAAACACAGTACCGCTCGAACAACACAAAATACGTGTTGCCGATGACACTCCGACCATGCAGAGCACAATAAGCAGAAATCCAGCTTGTCTTTTCCTCATCTCATTGTCCTTGCAATTGAAAAGACATCTTGTTTGTGATTTTGGACGTAATTGGATTCATCATTCGCAATTAGACAATACCGCAATCGAAGGCTATTTCCCATGCGTGCCCGGATTACTGCCTGCCATTCAGCGTTTAGCGCTTCCGACGAAGCAGCAGTCCGCCCAGACCCAGCAGGACCATCGTAACCGGTTCCGGAACTGCAGTGAGCTGTGCGGCGTATTCCGGCGAACGATCGGATACAATGGCATTGTTATCACCGATGATATTGGAAAAGGTATCGGCCATGCCGAGATTCCACTTGCAGGTTGCGCGCGTGATCTCATAGGTTGTACGCGCCTCAGTTCCGTACTGGTACATGAAATAAAGCAGGCCCGAACCCGATCCGACCACTGAATCCGCCGTAACGTTGATTCCGGTAAATGTATATGTAAGCACCGTGTCCACGGCAGGTGTTCCCCAGTCATAAGCCTGATCCGACACGCCCAGAAAACCGGACCAAACCCCTGCATCAAAGCCCGTATAGACCCCGAGATACACGGGAGTTACGGTCGAATTGGTCGAATCCGCCTTCAGCGTCAGGGAATCCAGACTGTATATCTGCCCATCGACCAGGTCCGGGGTCCAGTCCACATTGACTGACGTGGTCGAGGCGTCAAAATCAATTCTGAACCCCCGGGTATTGCCATAAGCATCCCCGGTGTTGTCATAAACCTCAACGATTCCTGCCGACACCATGGACGCCAAAGCCATGCACATGAAAACAAACACTACTCTTTTCATCTTTCACATCCTCCACAAAATTAGTATTAACAACATTTCTTTCGAGATTTTATAACAGAGGGTCTGGTTTGATCGCATCAGCCAAACCCTCTGTTATTAACATGCTGTATTACACCGGCCGCTTACTGAGCATAAATACGGTTGCTCTCTAGCCAATCTGCGGCAAAGATCGCAAAGTCAGCAATATCCACCTGGCAATTATTGTCATAATCATAGGTCAGTGACGGCAATTCGGTATTGCAGATCCAGCCGCCCTGCACACCCAGCCAGGCCTGGGCAACCTGCTCAGTAGTCAATGCATAGTTAAAAATCTGCAAGTCATCAACCTGACCCGTAAAGCCTTCCAGGATCGTGCCGCGGCTGTTTCGGGCCAGCAGTGCTATCGGGTATTGCCATGCGGCAAAGTTCGTGACGGTGCCGGTTGCCGTCGTTTTCCAGGAACCGTCCACAAAGATTTTCATCGCAGAGCCATCATAGGTCAACGCAATATGATGCCATTGACTGTCTGTCGCAAGCGAATCGGTTCCGGGCTGAACAAACTGACCGCCTTCCTGCCGCACATGCGCGCTGATGTTATTTTCAGCACCATTGACACTGAAGCGAAAGCCCGTCGTTGTGCCGTCATTAAAGGTCCCCAGAATCACACCGCCTTCACCGGCCGCAAGTTTTACCCAGCATTCGTACGTGAAGGTATCCAGACCGTTGCCGAATCCGGTTTTGGGATAGGCATCCGTTGATAACAGACCATAGTTGGAGCCATTCGGATCTGCGGCATAGGCCTGACCATCGGAAGCAACCTTGCCGGCGGCATAGGCCACATTGCCCATGTCCGTCGCATGGTTTGTACCGGCCGAATCATTCAAATTCTGCTCGAACTGATACCAGGCCAGGCGTTTTTTCAATCGCAGGTAAGCGGTTAGGGTCGGATCGGCGCTGCCTCCTGTATTGGTAACAATCGCATAGTAGTCCGCCTCATCACTGCTGTCGGTATTGGCAAGGGTTAATATGCTGGAGTCCGTGTCCGTCTCAATTGTGATATCCCCGCCGGCCGTCAGCGGTGAACCATCTTTATACCAGGTCACGGAAGCAGACGAAATACTGCTGTACCCCATTGAGAATACGGCGGTCTGTCCCGCATCGATCTTCACCGAGGCAGGCTGTGCCGTAATTTCCGGCAGAGTACTTGTGTCAAATGTCCAGACCGGGCTGACCCGGTTGTTGGGATCACCGGCCGGATACGTGCCGCCGGCGCCATTGTCAAGCCCTTCTTCCACCTTCCAGTAATAGATTCCGTCAGTGATTAAGTCCGGTGTCGGATCATAGATGCCGTCAGCCGCAGGATCGTCGTAATTGGTAATATCAATCGTCGCAACATGCGTCAAATCGGGATTCGCCGGGTTGCCGTTACTCCGCCAGACATAATGTTTCTTGATGGCCGGATTCACCTTTGTCAGATCATTCGGATCAAGGCCCGCTTTCCATGTCAGCACAACTTCCGGGTGAACACCGGTGGCTGCATGGGCTGGACTCGGAGCATGCGCCGGAACGTTGCCGGTCATGTAGCTGACCGCATTTAAAAAGATAATGGTTCCGTCACTGGTCAGGTTTAAGGCTCCGCGGTTAGCGTCAGGCGTTTCGCCGCCGGCCAAAGCTAGACGTGGACCACCCGCATATTGAGCGGCACCGTCATAGAACTCCACGCCCTGCGGCCAATAGGCGGCATAAACCCACGGCTGAGGATCGTAATTACGGTGCCCGATCAGGATGCCGTTGCCGGCACTGGCTGTTTGTGCCACGGTTACATTGCTGACGGCATAATTGAATAACCCGTTTTTATCCAGCGCAGCACCATTAAAAAGGATGTCATAAAGCAAATCACCGGCAGCCAGTTCCGGAACGATATTTCCTCCAGTGTTAAATGTACTGGCGCTATTGAGCCATTTCCAGCGGCTGTTTTGCCAGAGATAACCGGTTTGGCAAATCAGGGGGCTGGTGATGCTGTTCCAAAGAGCCGCCTCTCCGGTGTTGGCATAGTCACCGCTGATGGTGTCACGTCCGACAATCACCAAATCATAGGTATTTGCCAGATCGACTTTGGCCTGCGTCATCACGGTCGCCTGCTCCAGTCGGTCCACGGTGTACCCTGCGCCTTTGAGCAGATCGACCCACCCGTAATCTGTATCGGATTTGCCCGAACACCACAAGATACTCGTTGCTGATGACACGCCGATCATGCATAACATCATGAGCAAGATTCCAAGTTGCTTTTTTTTCATTTCGTTACCTTTCAATTACACTTGTTAACCAATTGTGAACTACTAAATTCGATAATCATGGTTCCTGTTGCAGACACCGATTAATTCGAAGCGGCTGCTATCCCCAATTGCGGATCAATCAAATAGAAAAAATCATTATTCCAGGGCGCATCTCTTCTGAGGGGCTGGTCAGTTCCGGAACCATCCGTCACAATCAGCGTCAGAAAGCGTTCCTGCGGCCCCAGTTCAATATTAAAATCAACCTCGTTGTTTTTAATATTTATTGCTTTCTTCTCATACCGGATTTGACTGTCAACCAGTACCCAGAAATCGACATCCGGTGCTTCAGTCGACTTATTGAGCGCTTCGCTCAGGCCGCCGAATGCCGTGAAACAGGTTAAATCCAGTCCGGGCAGCGATTGCCGAATGGCCTGAAGATCAAATGTAATGCCCGAGTTGCTGTGGATCATCATAATCGGCTTATCTTCATAGGTCTGGTCCCGAAAAATCGCCCGCGGAATGGTATCATGCTGTTTTGTGATATCCCCTCTGTAAACAGCAATCCCATGTGTATATTCCCCTTTTGTATCGGGGCACTGGAATGTATCCTTCAGGGAGCTAATAAGAATACTGCCATCCGGCCCGCCGTCAGGAATAAAAACGCCGTCAATAAGCTGGGAGCCGGCAACAGGAATGTACTTGTTTTCGCAACGGCGCATATTCTTGGAAATTGACGACACATGGCGTCCTGTACCGGGATCGAGTCCGATTAAGGATTGGATTTCTCCAAATCCATTTCCGCCCCCGACAATGTCCGCCAGGCTGATCGCAGACTGTCCTCTCCACACAAATTTCTTGTCGGAATTAATTGACCGAATGAATACGTCATGACGGCAGGGAATATCTACTATGATTCCCTGATTACCAGTGACAAGCCTGGCGAAACCCTGAGAAACCTCTAAGCACCTGCGATTGTTTTGACCCGCGATAATACTGGTTTTGCCTTTGATGACATGCAATTCCGTCACACCCTGAGAATCCGTTTTTACCCCGAATTCCGTACCCAAATCAATAATTCGGGCCGAAGATGTCTGAACGGTAAATCCGATGGCGCTTTGCGGAATAGATGCATAAAGCCGTCCATAATTCAAGTTGATCTGGTCACCGGTCAATATCTCAAACTCGGCCGGGGATTCGATGGTCACCCTGGCCTGGTTATCGTAAAGCAGTTCGACAATACCTTCCCGCAGCAAAAGCTTTTTGCGGCTGGTAAAAACAGATGCGCCTTTTTCCATCGCACTGTCCATATCCGCCCATTTGGCATGGATACTGTCGGACAACACGGCAACTTTTATGCCGGTTTCCTGCGGTGCATATCTGGCAAACACAAAAATCAAAACAATCGCCGCCGCGGCCATGCACAGAGTCATTAAAGAACCTTTGCTGATTTTACGGCCCAGTTTCTGATACTGAACTTTCTGAATCACAATACTGGATTCCTGTGGGACAACCACTTCAACCGCAGGAGCCTTTTTTTCGGCCTCCGCCAGAGCCTTCCATAATACCGTATTTAGACTTTCGCTGCCGGCGGCACCTTTCTCCAGAGTCAGAGTCTCCCAGTCAATCTTACGGACACACTCGGCCGTCATGATCGCCCGCAGGTAATAATCCCTGGCCTCCGATGAAGCGTTCAGTATCGCTTTGAGTTTCTCCATATCTTCACTGCCGGCCTGACCTTCCAGTGACAGGATCAGAATATCCATGATTTCTTTCTGCTGTAATGGATCAAGCGACATTAGACAGAGTCCTTGAGAATTACTTGCTTCTTGATACAGGCAAGCAGAAGCTGATGAATTCTTGAGATATTGCGATAGATATACTGAACTGAACAACTGAACCGTGAGGCCAGTTCCTGGGCTTTGTGATTTTCAAAATAGCGAAGCTTCAACAGTGTGCGATCCTGCTGTTTGAGTTTCTTCAAACAGTCATTTAAATAAGCCTGATAATCCCGCGGCGAATCGGATAACGTCTTTGAATTCTGGTCCAGTTTTCCAATTAGATTTTCATCGTAACAGAACATATCATTTTTTCTTTTGTTCCGATAATAATCCATAATCTGGTAATAAGCGATTTTCTTGCCCCAGGCCAGAAAATCCGTACCAAGTACAAAGTCGTCAAATTTTTCCCACATCAGCTTTGTCGTATCCTGAAGGATATCATCGGCATCATTGAAATTTGGGGCAAGCGACAGGATATAAGCATAAATACGGGCCTGCTGAGCAGTCAGGAGCGTGACAAATTCTCCGACTTTCCCCTCCCGTCCAATGTCATTTGGATTTCTTGTATCCACAGCAAATATCCTGAGTCTATGTCTTGTTTATCTGACTTTTTATCTATCTTAATATAACCTAACGTAAATAGTGGTGTATTTTTAAACTAAATAGTTTTTCAAAAAATATGTAACATCTTTTTAGCAATAGACTTAAAAGGTTATAAAGAAAGTGTTTCAAAATTGATGTGGCTCTCTAGGCCGGCAAGGGTCGAGCAGTCGGGACAGTCTGCTTATAA
>CAZKAI010000016.1:15661-30609 GCA_964550565.1 uncultured Pirellulales bacterium | reverse complement strand
AAATAATCAGTATTTGCAAAATAATTTGATTTTCCTGGGGGCTGCAGGGCCGTCACCTTGAGCCGCTCGGTCACTCCTCCATTTAAACAAGTTATGTTTAATTGAAGCGGCCTGGCTAAATGGACGCGGCACCCCAAAGATGTTTTTACTGGTTCAAGACCGGTGCCAGGCGTTCTGCGGCCATCCGAGCGGTAAAATGGAACGTGTCACACATAATAGGCAATGAAGGTCTACAAAGGTCTGATAACTGCCAGGCAGAGCCTGATTACGGATTTTTAGATTGGCATACAGGGCGGATTCACTGCTGGCGGATATGGGGGGTGTCAGGAAAAAAATATGACAAGACAGGGCTGTTCAAAAAGAGTTACTGGCGAAAAACAAACTTGTTCTTATTCCATTTCCGGTTACCCTTTATACTGATGCTTTTCCGCAAAATTCACCATAGTTTGCGGGGAAAACGGGCAGCGATACCCAACGGGTAGGAAGATTCGGTAAGCAAAACAAGCACTGGTTGAAGTTGCTGTACTTCGCCGTGCCGAAACGGACTATATAAGGCAGGAATATATAGAATGAATAAAACATATGGAATGGCTATCATCGTATTTCTGGCCGGATTGTGTCATGCCGCCGAGCCGGTCGTTCAAACACCGTTTACCGCGGAGCCGACTTACTGGTCCTGGGCGAAGACCCCGCCGTTGGGGTGGAATAGCTGGGACTGTTTCGGCACGACACTGACCGAAGAACAGGCCAAAGCTCAGGCCGAGGCGATGGAAAAACACCTCAAGCCGTATGGCTGGACCTGGTTTACGGTGGATATCCAGTGGTATGAGCCTGATTCCCAGGGGCATGGCTATCGGCGTGGTGCAAGGCTTGAGATGGATGAATACAGCCGGCTGATACCGGCTCGGAAGAAATTTCCCTCTTCGTCGGATGGCAGGGGATTTAAACCTCTGGCGGACTATGTCCACGCGAAGGGTCTGAAATTCGGCATCCATATCATGCGAGGTATTCCCAAACAGGCGGTGCGTGACAATACGGCCATTCTTGGAACGGATGCCCGTGCGGCTGATATTGCCAATACCCGTTCGACCTGCCCATGGAATCCGGACATGTATGGTGTGGATATGAGCAAACCCGGCGCCCAGGCCTATTATGATTCGCTGTTTGAGCTTTATGCCTCCTGGGGCGTGGATTTCGTGAAAGTGGACGACATTGCCCGTCCTTATGACGAGGTACAGAAGGCTGAGATTGAGGCCATCCGAAAGGCCATCGACAAGACCGGCCGTCCGATTGTGCTGAGCCTGTCGCCCGGCGATACGCCGATCGAGCGGGGGCAGCACGTGATGAATCATGCCAATATGTGGCGGATTTCTGATGATTTCTGGGACCGCTGGCAGCCGCTGTATGGGATGTTTGGACGACTTGAGAAATGGACCAAATACCGGGCCGAAGGGGCATGGCCCGATGCCGATATGCTGCCCTTTGGCATCGTGGAATTCAATCGTCCCACGCGTTTTACCCCGGATGAACAAATGACCTGTATGAGCCTGTGGTGTATTGCCCGTTCGCCGCTGATTCTCGGTGCCGATATGACCCGCATGGACGACGCAACGCTTAAGCTGCTGACCAATCCGGAGGTGCTGGCCGTCAATCAGGCCAGTACAAACAACCGGCAGATTAAAAACGAAAATGATCTGATTGTCTGGGCGGCCGATAGTCCCGATGGCCGGGATCGCTATGTCGGACTCTTCAATGCCCAGAGCAATGATAATCCGTTTGATTTGTCGAAAACCGATTACACCAGTCGTCGGCTCAGTGGTCAACCCCTGTCCCAGGTCATTGAGATCAGCATCCCGACCCGGAATGCCCGCCGGCTGGTGCTGGCCATAAGGGACGGCGGCAACGGCAGTGATTATGACCATGCGGCCTGGATTGAACCGGTGCTCACCGGCCCCAAAGGAACCTTGAAACTGACTGACCTGGACTGGGTCCTCGCAACGGCGGGATGGGGAACCGTTCGCAAGCATCGTACCGTCGATGGACGTCCCCTGACGCTGGATGGAAAACCCGTGGAGGGCATTGGAACGCACTCCGTTTCGATTATCGAATTCGAATTGCCCGAAGGGTATGACACGTTTACCTCCAGAGGTATGATTACCGAAGGAAGTCAGGGCCGGGGATCGCTGGAATTCTGCGTCCTGCTGGATCCCCAGAAGCGGGCAAAACCCGATCGCAGCACCGTATCGGTGTCTTTTGCGGATATCGGGATCACCGGTAAGGCCCGGGTGCGAGACCTGTGGACGCGCCGGGATCTGGGTGAATTCAGTGATTCGTTCGGGACGGATGTGCCGCTGCACGGTGCCGGATTGTATCGTATCTCACCAATGCCGTGAACCCGGCTGCGGGAGAAGAATTCGATATGAATGCGTTTGTCGCAGCATTATCGATATGTATATTATCGTTTGATTCAATAGGAATGTGAAACCAGCAATTATAATTTGAGGATTAACCATGAGAAAATCAATTCTGACGAAGATCCTGAGGACGTACTCGGCAGCAGCCATTATTTCATTGAAAAATCAGAGACCCCGGCTGCTGTTGCCGGCCTGTCTGATGCTGGGATTTCTCGTGAACCACTGGCTTGCCGTTTCAGCTTTTGCGGCCGAGGAAGTCTGCGGCTCCTGTACGCACAAGGTGAGTGTTGCCGGCGAGTTTGCCCACTACAAAGCTGCTGACTCCGTTGCAATCGAGGGAGCCAATGGCGACGAGGCGGCATTTCGTGAAGAAATCTATGGCAAAGAGTTCAGCATCAGCGTTTCCAATCTGCCGGCAGGCCAATACAAGGTCCTGATCGGTCAAGCGGAAACCTTTTTCAGTGATCCGGGGCAACGGATATACACCGTGGTTTCCGGCGATGTGGTACTGGCCCAGGATTTCGATATTGTCAAGACCGCCGGCAAGGCAAAAAAAGTGTGTTATATCACCGGCGTAGTCGACCATGAAGATGATGCACTCAGGGGGCCGCTGAAAGTGACGTTTAAGGCGCATCAAGACAATGCCAAGTTTAACACATTCGAAGTGAAAGACGCTTCGGGGACGTCCATGCTTTCCTTCAATGCGTCCCAGATTGCCGAACCCTTTGCCGGCAAAGCCACGGTGATACCGGATATCAAGGATGCCCCGATCTGGCGTGAGCCGGCTCAGCCGCTCCGCAAACGCATCGATGACCTGATTCGCCGGATGTCGCTGGCAGAGAAAGTGGCACAGCTTCAGAATGAGGCGCCGGCGATCGAGCGGCTCGGACTTCCCGCTTATAACTATTGGAATGAAGCCCTGCATGGCGTTGCCAACAACGGCGCTGCAACGGTTTTCCCCGAGCCGGTGGGAATGGCCTCGACGTGGAATCTTGAGCTGCTTCGTCGGGAAGGAACGGTGATCGGCATCGAAGGTCGTGCGAAATACAACGATTATACCTCCAAAAATAAGGGTAATTCCAAATGGTGGACCGGCCTGACTTTCTGGACGCCGAACATCAATATCTTTCGCGATCCCCGCTGGGGCCGCGGCCAGGAAACCTATGGCGAAGACCCTTTCCTCACCGGCGAGATCGCTGTGGAGTTTATCAAGGGCATTCAGGGGGACCACCCCGATTACATGCTGGCCATGGCCTGTGCCAAGCATTACGCGGTACACAGCGGCCTGGAGCGGGAACGTCACAGCTTTAATGCAGAGCCATCAGAACGTGATTTGTATGAAACCTACCTGCCTCAGTTTGAACGGGCGGTAAAGGATGGAGGGGTCGCCGGCGTGATGAGTGCCTATAATGCACTGTATGGCATTCCCTGCAGCGCCAGTCAGTTCCTGCTCGACGACCTGCTGCGGAAGCAGTGGAGGTTTGAGGGGTATGTCGTTTCGGATTGCAGCGCCATCAACGATATCTGGAACCGGCGAGCTCATAAATATGTCGAGACCCCGGAACAGGCAGCGGCCCTGGCAGTCAAGGCCGGCTGCAATCTCTGCTGCGGCGGCGATTACAGCGCCCTGGTGCAGGCTGTCCAAAAGGGCTTGATCGGAGACAAAGAAATCAACGAGGCATTGTATTACACGTTGTGGACGCGTTTCCGTCTTGGTCTGTTCGACCCGGCCGATAAAGTGCCGTATTCGAAGTACACCATCGCCGACAATGACACCCCCGAGCACGGACAGGTTGCCCTGGAGGTTGCCCGTCAGTCGCTGGTGCTGCTCAAGAACGACGGCATCCTTCCGCTGGACCGTTCCAAATATAAACGCATCGCGGTCATCGGTCCCAACGGCAATTCGAAATCCATGCTGGAGGGCAACTACCACGGCTCGGCTTCGCATCCGGTTTCCATTCTGGACGGCATAAAGCAGGTGGCCGGAGACGGTATTGAAATTACGTTCGCCCTGGGCAGTCCCGTTACCACCAAGCCGGGCACGGCAGCCTGGAGTCGCCAGGATAACGAGACAAAACGCCCTGTTGCAGAGCTCAAGGAGGAAGCCCTCAAGCTGGCTGCCGAAGCGGATTTGATTATTTATGTCGGCGGTATTACGCCCGCCCAGGAAGGCGAGGGCTTTGATCGCGATTCGATTGAACTGCCCGAAGTGCAAACCCAGCTCATCCAGGCGCTTCATGCCGTCGGCAAACCGATGGTCATGGTCAATTGCAGCGGGTCCGCCATGGCTCTGACCTGGGAAGCCGAACGTCTGCCTGCAATCCTGCAGGCATGGTATCCGGGGCAGGAAGGCGGGCGCGCGGTTGCCGAAGTTCTTTTCGGCCAGGTCAATCCGTCGGGCCATTTGCCGCTGACATTCTACCGGGCAACGACAGACTTGCCTGACTTCAGAGACTATTCGATGGCCAACCGGACCTATCGTTATTTCAATGGCAAACCCCTCTATGCATTTGGTCATGGTTTAAGCTATACAACCTTTGAATACAAAGACGGCAAGCTTGCATCGAAACAGATTTCCGCCGACGGCATTGCCAAGGTGTCCTTTACCCTAGAAAACACAGGTCGTCTTGCCGGCGATGATGTGGCTCAGGTGTATTACCACCATGTCAGTTCGCAGGTTCCGCAGCCGAAGCTTGCCCTGTGCGGATTTGCCCGCGTGCATGTAAAGCAGGGCGAGGCAAAGTCTGTTACTGTTGATATTCCCGCCAGCCGACTGCGTTACTGGGACACGACGAAAAAACAGTACGTGGTGGAGCCGGGAGAGTATGAAATTCTCATTGGCGCGGCTTCCGACGATATCCGGATCAAGCTGCCTGTGACAATCACCGCCCGGTGACCGAATCCAAAAACTGAAGCCCCCGGGCAGTCTGGCCGGGGGTTGCTCTAACTTCTTGCGAAAATGAGGAGACGATGCTGATTAAAAATAAGACTCAACCCTATTTTACGTCTGTGAGCTTTGTATGGCTTTGCCTGTTTCTGTTCATAATTCCCGAATCCGTGCACGCGGCGGAGCATCGCCTTTCGTCGCCGGACGGCCGAATCGATATCGTTGTCTCAGATACAGGGGGGCTGCGATATCGGGTGGAAATCGAGGACACCGTCATACTGACGGATTCAGTTCTGGGACTTGAATTCAGGGACGGCATCAAACTGGGGCCGTCTGCGACCATCACCAAAGCCCAAACGAGCGCTCATGACGGTCAATGGGAAAATCCGTTCGGCCAGCGTCGCTTTGTTCCGGATAACTGGCGGCAGCTTCATCTGATGCTGGAGGAACAAGGCCGGACGTTCGGCCTGATTGTACGCGCCTATGACGACGGCATTGCGTTTCGATATGACCTTCCGAAAGAGTCCGGCCTCGGCGATTTTGTGCTGACTGATGAGTTGACAGAGTTTCGCTTTGTGGAGGATTATCGCTGCTGGGCCGGCAATGAATCGGCGTGTGCGGAGAATCAGTATCCGGAAAAGAAATTAAGCGCCATTCGCTCGGGCCGGGCGGGCCGACCCTTCCAAAGCGTTTTGCCGCTGCTGGTTGAAACGCCGTCGGCTTATATTGCGGTAGCAGAATCGGATCTGCTGGACTGGGCCGGCATGTCACTGGCGGGTACCGGCACATCCGCGGTCAGGGCAGTACTTGACCGGCGTTCGGATGGAAATGGGCTGGTGGTGTCATCCACGCCGCGTGTTAGCCCCTGGCGCGTATTGGTGATTGGTCGAAAAGCCAAAGACGTGGCAAATTCCGATTTGATTGCGACCCTCGCTTCCCCCAGCCGTCTGAAAGACATATCATGGATTAAACCCGGTGCCTGTGCCTGGGATGCCTGGTGGACGGGAACCAATCCCTATGATTCCAACCCGGGCCACAAAGGTGTATACGCCCGCGGCTCCACCCCTTCACATAAGGAGTGGATTGACCTGGCTGCTGAAATGGGCTGGCCGTATCAGTTGATGGATTGGTTCTGGTATAAGGGAATGACGAGTTTTGACAAAACACTGCATTCCAGTCCTAATCCGGTGCTGGGTGATTTCAGGCAGCCGGTTCCGGAGGTCGATGTGGCTGAACTGGTTCGCTATGCAAAATCAAAAAACGTCCGATTGCTGATCTGGGCACATTCACTGGACATCGAAACGTTCGGAGTTGAAAGCGCTCTGGCCTATCTGGCAAAGCAGGGATTCGCCGGGGTGAAAATTGATTTTTTCAACAGCCAGTCGCAAGAGACGGTTCAATGGTGCGAAAACGCGTTGTCAACCGCGGCAAAGCACCGCTTGCTGATTAATTTTCACGGGACCTACAAACCTGCGGGGATGGCTCGCACGTATCCGAATTTTATCACCCAGGAAGGCGTGCTCGGCAACGAATACAACAAACTCGGCGGCAATCAGTGTACTCCGCTGCATACCATCACGCTGCCGTTTACGCGCGGTCTGCTGGGTCCGATGGATTTTACGCCCGGCGGCTTCATCAATCGCGCGCCGGGGGAGTTTAAAATCACCTCGCCCTCCCAGGTCATGGGATCCCGCGCCCGACAACTGGCCATGACGGTCATCTATTTCAGTCCTCTGCAGGTCCTGTGCGACAGTCCCCGCAATTATCGCGGCCAGCCCGGCGTGGAGTTTCTTCGGAATCTGCCCACCGTCTGGGATGAGACGGTGGTTCTGGACGGCGATGTCGCACGGTCTATCATCATTGCCCGGCGGTCGGGAGACACCTGGTACCTTGCAGCGATGAACGGGGATGAGGCGATGCAATTACAGGCCCGCCTGACATTTCTGGGTAAGGGCAAATGGACGCTGCGAAGCTTTGCGGACAATACGGAGTCTTCCGATTATCAGGCTGTAACTGAGTCCGCTGTCGCAGTGGATGCCAAAACCGTTGTTCCGATTTCAATGCTGCCTGCCGGCGGCTTTGCCGGAATCATCACCAGAGAAAGGTAATCGATGAAAAGTCAATTGTATAGTCTGCCGTTTAATTATCTCAATAAGGATATCAATTGTATGATGCATGTAGTTAAGACATTATGGGTTTGTTCAATCTGTTTTTCGCTGGGATCCGCATTCGCTGCGACGGAAAACGCCGCATCCGAGGAAACAATCTGGCTGTCCAGCCTCGATGTGTCGCGTGTTGAACAGGGGTGGGGCCAGGCGCGTATGAACCGTTCTGTTGATAACAGGCGTCTGATGATCGCGGGCCAGCGATATCAAAACGGCATCGGCACCCATGCCAATTCCAGTATTCCCCTGCTCCTGGACGGTAACGGGGTGGAACTGTCGGGACGTGCCGGCCTGGACGATGAAACCAACGGCCGCGGGTCGGTGGTGTTTCAGATTACCGCCGACGGAAAAGAGATTTGGACCAGCGGGCTGATGCGCCCCCGTGATGCGGCTAAGGAATTTACGCTGGATGTCAAAGGAGTCAAATCGCTCGTGCTGCTGGCACAGGATGGCGGTGACGGGTTTGACTATGACCATGCGGACTGGGTGGACCTGAAAATCACCATGATCGATAATGGCAAGCCGAGACTGGATATTCCGCCCATCGAAGATGCGGTGATTCTGACCCCAAAACCCGCACCCTCGCCCCGCATTAATGGAGCGAAGGTCTTCGGCGTTCGTCCCGGGTCTCCGTTTCTGTTCACCATTGCGGCCACCGGCGACCGCCCGATGGCCTTTTCGGCGGATGGACTTCCGTCTGGATTGACGCTTGATTCTGAAACCGGACAGATTACCGGCAAGCTGGAAAAGGCAGGGGAATACAAGCTGATGCTCCACGCCAAAAACGCTCTTGGCCAGGCCAGTCGGGAATTCAGAATCGTGTGCGGCTCGCAAATCGGTCTGACCCCGGCAATGGGCTGGAACAGTTGGAACTGCTTTGCCGGTGCGGTCACGGCAGAGAGCATCAAGGCGGCAGCGGATGCCATGGCCAAAAGCGGCCTGATCAATCACGGCTGGACCTATATCAATATTGACGATTTCTGGCAGGTGCATCGCGATTCAAAGGACCCGACGCTCCAGGGCCCCAAACGCAGTGCCGACGGCCGCATTCTGCCCAATCCCCGGTTTGCGGACATGAAGGGTCTTGTGGATTACGTTCACGGCAAGGGACTTAAAATCGGCATCTATTCAGTGCCCGGCCCCTGGACGTGCGGCGGCTGCGTTGGCAGTTTTGGCTATGAATTGCAGGACGCCCAGCAATACGCCGAATGGGGATTTGACTATCTCAAGTACGACTGGTGTTCCTACAATCCCGCTTTCGAAGACCGTCGTGACGACAAAGACTGGAATCCATACTCGGCGTCCAATATCCAGTATTCCGGTGGCGATCATCCGACAAAAGGCCGGGCTCCCTTCAAGCGGATGCACGAGGCGCTGGCTGATCAGCCGCGGGACATCATCTACAGTCTTTGCCAATACGGGATGGGCAATGTCTGGGAGTGGGGAACC
The DNA here is from genome assembly GCA_964550565.1 of uncultured Pirellulales bacterium. Classification (GTDB taxonomy): domain Bacteria; phylum Planctomycetota; class Phycisphaerae; order Sedimentisphaerales; family Anaerohalosphaeraceae; genus Anaeroglomus. The sequence goes on along the minus strand of CAZKAI010000016.1, from coordinate 21,694 downwards.
GAGGTCGGCGGCAATTCCTGGCGCACCACGCAGGACATCAATGACAGTTGGGGCAGCATGTCAGGTATTGGATTCCGACAGGCCGGTCTGGAAAAGTATGCCGGCCCGGGACATTTCAATGACCCCGATATGCTGGTTGTCGGCCACGTGGGCTGGGGAAATCCCAAGCCCACAAAACTCACGCCCAACGAGCAATATACCCATATCAGCCTCTGGAGTCTGCTCGCATCGCCTCTGCTGATCGGCTGCGATATGACCAAGCTGGACGATTTTACCCTGAATCTGCTGACCAACGACGAAGTCATCGAAGTCAACCAGGATCCCCTGGGACGTCAGGCCGGCCGGATTACGCAGGAGGGTACCCGTGAAGTCTGGGCCAAGCCGATGGAAGACGGCTCCATGGCCGTGGGCCTGTTTAACCGCAGCCAGCGGGAACAAACCGTGGCCGTCACGTGGTCGGATCTTGGGATTACCGGCCGACAGTCTGTTCGCGATCTGTGGCGCCAAAAGGACCTGGGCGAATTCACCGGGCAGTTTGAAGCACAGGTTGGCCGTCATGGTGTGGTTCTGGTGAAAATCGCCCCGGCCAAACAATAATCGCATCCAACATGAATCCATTGGGTATCAACAGGAAAGGAAAGTTTGATGAACAAAAAAACTGCGTTAAGAGTGCTTCTGTGTTGTCTGATTCAGGCCATGAGTTTTGTGGTTATAGCCGATTATCCGATTATATCCAATCGTTACCTGGCTGACCCGGCGTCGCTTGTGCATGAGGGTCGTGTCTATGTCTACTGTTCAAATGATGATGAAAGCCCGCTTCAGGGAGGGTATAACATCCCGAATGTCGTATGTATTTCCACCGCAGACATGAAAAACTGGACGGATCATGGCATCGTTTTCGATGCGGCCAGGGATACGACGTGGGCCAAAAAATCATGGGCTCCCACCGCGATCGCACGGGATGGAAAAATCTTCCTGTATTTCGGGAATGGCGGCGCCAATATTGGAGTGGCCGTGGCCGACAGCCCAACCGGCCCGTTCAAGGAAGTCCTTGGCAAGCCCCTGCTCGAACACAGCACCCCGGGGGTTCAGCCGGCAAGAAACATGTGGCTGTTTGATCCCGGAACATTTATTGATGATGACGGCCAGGCCTACCTGTACTTCGGCGGCAACGGTGATGATAATGTCCGGGTTGTAAAACTCAAACGCGACATGATCAGCCTGGATGGCGACGTGATCAAGATGAATGCTCAGAACTTCTTTGAAGCGGCATGGGTATTCAAACGCAACGGCATCTATTATTTCACGTACTCCGCCAATCCCAGAGCCGGAATGAGCTTCGATTACATGACGAGTACCCAAAGCCCCATCAGCGGTTTTACGTATGCCGGCAAAACGTCTGACCAGCCTCCGCTTAACGATAATAATCATCACGCCGCCCATTTTGAATTCAAAGGCAAATGGTATGAAGTGTATCATAACCGTATTGTCGCCAATGAGGCCGGCATTCCAACCGGTTTCCGCCGCAACATTGCTCTGGATAGCTTCGATTTCGATGATAAAGGTAAAATTATCAAGAAAGTTCCCACATTTGACGGCGTTGTTCAGGTGGGCTTCCTGGACCCATTTGACAGGGTGGAAGGTGAAACATTCAATGCTCAAAAGGGGATTGAAACCGAGCCGTGTAAAGCGGGCGGCATGAATCTTTGTGACATTCAGAACGGCGACTGGGTGAAGCTTCGCGGTGTGAATTTTGGTGATGGCGTAAAATCGTTCACAGCTTCTGTTGCCGGCAACAAAGGCGGCAAAATCGAAGTGCGTGTCGGCGGTCCGGAGGGCCTGATTCTGGGCACATGCGACGTTGCCGCCGCCGGCGAATCGCAGGAATGGAAAGAAGTCGGTTGCAGCATTCGAAAAGTGACAGGTGCCATCGATCTGTGTCTGAAGTTTGTCGGAGACGAAGGGGACCTGTTCAGTATTGACTGGTGGCAGTTCAGGAAGTAATATGGACAAACGTACCCTGCGGAGGTGCCGCCGGATACGGCCTGCAGCTCGAGGCAGCACTAAAATCGTTCTGACAGAATAGTGGAAATTCTTTCGAAAGGCAGGTATTATGCCAGCAAAACCTCGTCATCTGATAAAAAGTATTTACACGGCGGATCCGCGGGCCCATGTGTACAACGGCAAAATTTATATTTTCCCCTCGCACGATATCGAGTCCGGAATTCCCGAGGATGACACAGGAAGCCACTTTGATATGCGCGATTATCACGTGTATTCGATGGAGGATCCCGCAGGGGATGTGATCGACCATGGTGTCGCACTCGATATCAGCGATGTGCCCTGGGCCCGCCGTCAGATGTGGTCCAACGATGTGGCCTGCAAGAACGGGAGATATTACATGTATTTTCCCGCAAAAGATCAAAACGATATTTTCCGAATCGGCGTTGCAGTCAGTGACAAGCCCGAAGGCCCGTACAAGGCCATGCCGGAGCCGATAAAAGGTAGTTTCAGTATAGACCCATCGACCTATCAGGACAATGATGGTACGCACTATATCTATTTCGGCGGGATTTGGGGCGGTCAGTTGCAGCGGTACAAAACAGGCAAGTATGAACACAACGACAACCTGCGAAAACCCGGAGAACCTGCACTCTGTGCCAAAGTCGCCCGCCTGTCCGGCGATATGCTCGAATTTGCAGAACAACCGCGTGATGTTGTGATTCTCGATGCGTACGGAACCCCCCTGAAAACGGAAGATGAGAACCGTCGGTTTTTCGAGGCGCCATGGATGCACAAATACAACGGGAAATATTATTTCTCGTATTCGACAGGCAATACGCATCTGCTGTGTTATGCCGTGGGGGATAACCCCTGCGGGCCGTTTACCTATCAGGGGGTTATCATGACGCCGGTGGTTGGATGGACAACGCACCATTCCATTCTCGAATACAAAGGAAAATGGTACCTGTTTCATCACGACAGTAAAGTGTCGGGCGGAAAAACCTGGCTGCGCAGCATGAAAGTAATCGAACTGAACTATCGTAAAGACGGATCGATTGAAACCATTGATGGAAATGCAGACGAGTAAAGGCCGTATGGCCCCGGATGAAGATGTACCGGTGTTTATTCGCGATAATTACTGATTGAGGAGAATTCGTATGGTCACAAGACTATATCTTGGAATACTGACAGTTTTTCTTGCTTTATCTTTCTTGGGGGACGGAAATTGCCTTGCTCAGTCGGATTCCCAATTGATTCCGGAGGATTTCAAACCGGCCTCATCCAATCAGCCGGGACGCTTGTATCCCCAGGTCAACTCCGAAGGCCGCGTACGTGCTCAAGTCACTGCTCCGGATGCCAAACAAGTTCTTTTGGATATCGGGGGCAAAAAATATCCTCTGACAAAAAATGAGAACGGCGCCTGGGTGGGTCAATCCGATCCCCAGGACGAAGGATTCCATTACTATCAGCTCGTGATTGACGGTGCTCAGGTTCCGGATCCAGGCAGCATGTATTTCTACGGTGCCGGCCGATGGGGCAGCGGCATTGAAATTCCGGCCAGGGATCAGAATTTCTACGCACTGAAGAATGTCCCCCACGGACAACTGTGTGAACATCTGTATTTTTCGAAAATCACGAATGCCTGGCGTCGTTGTTTTGTCTATCTGCCGCCGGATTATTACAAAGACGGTTCGAGGCGCTATCCCGTTCTGTACCTCCAGCACGGCAGTTTTGAAGATGAGACAGGCTGGGGCGTTCAAGGCAAGGCGAATCTGATTCTCGACAACCTGATTGCTGAAAACAAAGCCGTCCCGATGATTGTGGTTATGGATAATGGTTATGCTTCCGTGCCGGGATCAAATGATAGCGGCGGACGCAGAGTCGCCCGCGGCACCTCGGCCTTTGAAGACGTGATGATCAAGGAGATTATCCCGATGATCGATGGCCATTATCGTACTCTGGCAGATCGCGAGCACAGGGCGATGGCCGGCCTCTCGATGGGCGCCAATCAGACCATTCGGATTACCATGAACAACCTCGATACGTTCTCCCATATCGGCGGTTTCAGCGGGACATCCAATTATCCGGACACAGCCCCCCTTGACCCGGAAACATTCATGAACGGAGCATTCAAAGACGGCCAGGCGCTCAACAAACAAATCAAACTCTTCTGGCTTGGTTTGGGAACCAAAGAACCAGCTCCTTTCCCGGGCTCTGTTGGTGCATTCAGGGCGATGCTGGACAAGATCGGGATGAAATACGTGTACTACGAGTCGCCTGAGACGGCGCACGAATGGCAGACCTGGCGACGCAGCTTATACCAGTTTGCCCCGCTTCTGTTCTCGGACCTGAAAGCACAATCCGCCGGCCCGGCTGAACCGGATGGATTACGCATCTATACTGCCGGACATAGTCTGCATTGGTATGTGCCGGATATTCTTACTGAATTGGCTTTGGCTTCCGGCATCAAAGAACATCAAAAAGTGGGAGTGCAGAGTTTGGGCGTGTCACGTACCCTCCAGCATTGGAATCATCAGAATGGCCGAAATCAGGCCAGGCAGGCATTAGAGACAGGGGATGTGGATGTATTAACGCTGTCTCCGATTCAGTTCCCGGACGAGGGGATTGAAAATTTTATCAAATTAGGCCTGGAACATAATCCCAATATGAAGTTTACCGTGCAGATTTCATGGGGCGGGCCTGACATCGATAATCAGGATTTTGACTTTTCTCTACTCATGAGCCGGCCTGACAGGGAAAAAAACCCGGAGCAACTCAAAACGCTCAATCAGAAAAATGAGATTGCCGGCCAGGAGCAAGCCGCAAAGATTAACGAACAGGTCGGACGCCAGGTCGTCTTTCTTGTTCCCACGTCGCAAGCCCTGACAGCCCTGCGTACCATGATTTACAACAAACAGATTCCGGGACTGGACAAGCAGGCCGAATTGTTTGCGGATAATATCGGACACCCGACAGCGCCTCTGCAGGTACTGAATGCGTATTTGCACTTTGCCGTGATCTATGGCCGCAGCCCGGTTGGTTTGCCGATTCCCAGCGTCCTGAAAAACGGCGGCAAGCCGCAGTGGAATGATGAGGCGTTCAATCGTGCTCTTGCGGAACTGGCCTGGACAACCGTGATCAACTATCCCCCCAGCGGCGTGAAAGCCCCAGCACAATAAATCCGGTATCATGTTGGCAGGCTGGGATGATAATAACTTAATATACTGATCTTGCTTGAAAAATTCCATTTCGTCGCGGCCAAAGAGCTTGGGGCTGACAGCGTCCAGCAACCGCATGTTCCTCTTGGCTAAGGCAAGGTTTCGGGCTATGGGGGAATAAAAAAATAAGATTGACAAATTCTTGCTGGAACTGGTAGAATATGGATGTTATAGACAGACAATGGCGGACAATCTCTTTGTAAAATTAAACGAATTTAAATACAGGGAGACTTCATAAGGCTGAATTCAAACCCCCCACAGAAAAGGAGTCGCTTATGAAACGCAGTGTGGTATGGCTTGGCGGATTAATTTGTGTGCAATTGATTCTGGTCGGCTGTTCGACCGTGCCCGAGAAAGCGGAGTCCAAAGCGGTTCTCAGTGCGGAAGTGGATGAGGCTATCGCGGCGTTTAAGTCCCAGGACCAGACGATTCAGTCCTTTTTTGACAATTCTTATGGCTATGCGGTTCTGCCCAAAGTGACCAAGGGCGCCTTCTGGTTTGGCGTGGCCGGCGGTCGGGGGCAGGTGTTCCGGCAGAACCAGCGGATTGGCTACTGCAAAATGGGACAGGCGACACTCGGATTTTCCTTCGGCGGAGAGTTTTTCCGCGAGGTCATCTTCTTCCGTCAGCAGCAGGACCTGGACCGCTTTACGGCGGGGGAATTTACCTTCTCCGCACAGGTGACCGGAACGGCAATTACGGCCGGTGCTGCCGCCAAGGCGGATTACAAGGATGGCATGGCAGTATTTGTTCTGGCCGACCGCGGCCTGATGGTGGACGCGTCGCTCGGCGGGCAGAAATTTGCCTATGT
>CAZKAI010000016.1:1800-15561 GCA_964550565.1 uncultured Pirellulales bacterium | reverse complement strand
CCGACCGCGGCCTGATGGTGGACGCGTCGCTCGGCGGGCAGAAATTTGCCTATGTTGCCGGGGCACTGGAGTAAGACCGCCGAATATAAGCAATTCCGACGTTGCCGTACGTGTACAGTTCATCATATTGAGAGCTTTTTCTGACATGATGAGGTGTAAATGTCTATCATAAACCGGACAGAGTATGCGGTGAAGTTTCACGAAACGGCCGGGAGTATGCCATGGCAGCAGATCACAATAAGTCTGTCGGACGGGGCCTGCCGATTCTGCAGGGCATAGTGCCGATTCAGGCCGACCGGATTCCGTCCGAGATTGTAGCCGGACTGACGCTGGCGGCACTGGCCATTCCCGCAGCGATGGGCTATACCAAAATCGCCGGTACTCCGGTGGTTACCGGCCTGTACACACTGCTGATTCCCATGATTCTGTTTGCAGTGTTTGGTTCGTCACGACACCTGGTGGTGGGGGCCGATTCGGCGACGGCGGCCATTCTTGCCGCAGGGATTGCGGGGCTGGCTCCATCTGGTTCTGATGACTATATGGCTATGGCGTCGATTCTGGCCGTCATGGCAGCGGTTTTTCTCATTTTAGCACGTGTTATCGGTCTGGGATTCATGTCGGATTTTCTTTCACGCACGGTACTGATCGGGTTCCTGACCGGCGTGGGAATTCAGGTTGCCATGGGGGAATTGTCCGGGATGCTGGGTCTCAAAAGCGGGGGGCATCGCACAATCGGCAAGGTCTGGGCCGTGATTCAACAGTTGGATCAGACCAATATCTATGCATTGATCATTGCAATCGTTGTCCTGACAATCATCGTCGGTTCCAGAAAAATCTCAAAGAAAATTCCGGGGCCTCTCATCGCCGTTGTCGGAGCGATTGTCCTGAGCCGGCTGCTGAATCTCGGTACGTATGTGGGCGTGCTGGGCACCGTCCCCAGTGGCTTGCCCCGTATTGGGCTGCCGCATATTGCCTGGAGCTGGGAGCTTGTCGATACGCTGGTTCCCACGGCGTTTGCGATGTTCGTGGTGATCCTGACACAAAGCGCCGCCACGTCGCGTGCCTATGCCGCCCGATACCATGAGCGTTTCAGCATGGATATCGACCTGGTTGGACTGGGGCTGGCCAATCTCGGAGCGGGACTGTCCGGCACATTTGTCGTCAACGGCAGCCCAACCAAAACCCAGATGATTGACAACGCCGGAGGGCGCAGCCAGCTTTCACTGCTGGTCACGGCAGGGGTCGTTCTGCTGGTCTTGCTGTTTTTGACCGGACCGCTGGCCTATCTGCCTGAGCCGGTATTGTCGGCTATTGTCTTTCTGGTGGGAATTGAGTTGATTGACGTGGAAGGCATGTGCAAAATTTACCGCCAGCGCCGCTCGGAGTTCTGGGTGGCCCTGATTACCATGCTGAGCGTGGTGTATGTCGGTGTCCAGCAGGGCATCATCCTGGCCATGGTGTTGTCCCTGATTGATCATACCCGACGCGGTTACCGGCCGAAAAATGTCCTGCTGTCTTTTACGGAGTCCGGCGTCCTGCGTGCCCAGCCGCTGGCTGCGAAAACCCAGGTTTTGCCCGGACTGATCATCTATCGCTTTACCCACAGTGTGTATTATGCCAACAGCGAGCAGCTATCCAGAGAGATTCTGGAATTGACCGACATCACCCACCCGCCTGTTCGATGGATTTGTCTGGATGCATCCGCGGTGGGCGATGTGGATTATTCGGCGGCAGAGACGATACGTTCCATTTTTCTTGTGCTGCGGGAAAAGAATATCCGGCTGGTTGTTGCTCAGGTTCTGGATGATGTCAAGGCTACAAGTCGTTATAATCTGGTGCAATTGTTCGGCAGGGATGCCTTTTTTGAGACGCTCGATGATGTGCTGAACGCCTATCAGGCATCTGGAAAAGAAAAATCCGAATAATCCGTGCACAAACAGGCTCAGTCATCCATTGGCGACGACTCGGATTGCCCGATGGTGGTTATTCGGTTTTCTTCCTGCTGGAGGGATACCTGCACCCGTCAGTTATTTGTCCGGCCCGTAGGCAGGGAAAACTTCAGGACAAAAATCCCGGATTTTGATTGTAATCAGAATCCGTCATGTTAATATGTGCGGAGCCATCCAATATCGGTTTTTGGGCAATTGGCCTGCGGCGATTTGTCGCCTCCGGATTATGTCGGTCAAAAATGTGGGAGAAATCATGGAAACGGTAAAAAAGTGCGGTTTACAAACGGTAGCGTTATGTATATTGGTCATCTTCGGTGGTGTGCAGGCAGTTACCAATTATGCTCCGCTGCAAAAACGGCCCTACAACGGCCCTTATGAAGGGGCCAATCTCAATCGGGTTGCATTTCCCATCGGCGGCATTGGTTCAGGAATGATTGCCCTCGGGGGTACCGGGGCGCTCTCGCATGTCTCGGTCCGCCACCGGATGCAGTTTTTCAATGAGCCCTGCACGTTCGCGGCGGTGTGCATCCAGGGTGAAAGCGGCAATCTCGCCAAGGTGCTGGAAGGCCCTGTGCCTGCCTGGAAAATCTTTGGCCAGGGCGGCTCCGGCAGCGGCAGCGGCAATACCACCTACGGCCTTCCCCGTTTTGAAAAGGCCTCGTTTCTGGCCCGTTTCCCGTTTGGAATCATCGACCTGGCCGATGGCGAAATGCCCGTCGATGTCCGGATTACCGGCTGGAATCCGTTCATCCCGGGCAATCCCGACGATTCATCCCTGCCGGTCGGATCACTCGAATATCAATTCACCAACAAAACCGGCAAGCCCGTCAAGGCGGTATTTTCGTTCAATACCGTCAATTTCATGTCGGTTGGCGGCGGCAACTCCATCAAGGCGACCAAAAACGGCTTTATCCTCTGGCAGAATGGCTCCGCCGAGAATCCCGAACATGAGGGCGGATTTGCGATTTATACCAGCGACGACAAGACCGTTGTGGATCATTGCTGGTTTAAAGGCGGCTGGTGGGATTCGCTGACGCTGGCCTGGGATAATATTGAAAAAGGAATGCTGATGGACAATCCGCCCGTGGACGGTTCGGCCCCCGGAGCGTCGCTGTTTGTCCCGCTGATGATTGGTCCAAACCAGTCGCAGACGGTGCGGCTGATGATGACCTGGTATGTCCCCCAGACCCGCCTGCGTCATGGTCAGGATGCCAAAGAAAATCCCGGCCCGGCCTTTGGCCGCAAACCCTCGACGGGAACGGCGGACGGTCAGCAGGCCGTCAGCGGTTTTCTGGGCCAGGGGCTGGTCAATACCTTTGACCCGTTTGGCGATGGTCTTACGGGCAGGCTGACCTCGCCGGAATTCAAGCTCAATCATAGCTATATCCAGTTTCTGGTCGGCGGCGGCGGTCACGCAGGACAGACCTGCATCAACCTGCTGATCGACGGCAAGGCCGTGCGAACCGCAACCGGCAAAAATACCGAAAAGCTCGAATGGACCACCTGGGATGTCGCCGAATTCAAAGGCAAACAGGCCAAAATCGAGATTGTCGACGAAAACACCGAAGGCTGGGGGCATATCCTTGTCGATCAGATTATCCTGTGCTCCAGGCCCTTTGAAGCGGCCTCGCAAAGTGTCAATAATGCCGATGCTGTCGTACTGCATGATTTCGAATCGGAATCGTACAAAGACTGGATCGCCCAGGGCCCGCCGGCAGCAGAAAACTGTGCCGAGGGAACCTGTGTGGATGGAAGCTGCGGCAAACCGTCGAATTATTATTTCCCATGGTATGCGTGCCATTTTGCGTCTCTGCAGGACATCATCGATTACTGGACCATCAACTACGACCGGCTTCGCAGCCAGAGCGTGCTGTTCCGGGATGCGTTCTATGATACGACCCTGCCTGCCGAAGTGGTCGAGGCGGTCGCCGCGAATCTGACGATTCTCAAATCGCCCACCGTCCTGCGTCAGACCGGCGGCAGGCTGTGGTGCTGGGAAGGCTGCTCGGATGGCAGCGGCTGCTGTCCCGGCTCCTGCACGCACGTCTGGAATTATGCCCAGGCGACGTGCCATTTATTCCCCTCGCTGGAGCGGTCGCTGCGTGAGACGGAATTTTTCCAGAGCCAGAACGCCGAAGGCCACCAGACCTTCCGCTCGGCGCTGCCGATTCGCCAGATCAAAAGCAGCTTCCATGCCGCCGCCGACGGCCAGCTTGGCGGGATTATGAAGGTCTATCGGGAATGGCGCATTTCGGGCGATACGTTCTGGATGAAAAAACTCTGGCCGCAGGTCAAACAGAGCCTCGATTACTGCATCAGCACCTGGGATCCGCGAGGCAAGGGCATTCTGGAAGAGCCCCATCATAATACCTATGATATTGAGTACTGGGGGCCGGACGGCCATTGCGGCAGTTTTTATCTGGGAGCACTGACGGCGGCCATTGAGATGGGCAAGACCCTCAACGAAGACACCAGCCGCTATCAGCAGCTTCTGGCCGATGGCCGCAAATTCATGGAAACCCAGCTCTACGACGGCGAATACTTCTATCAGAAAATCCAGACCGAAGGCCTGACCAATACCTATCAGCCGTTATCCTACGCCGGCAACGGCAAGGGCTATCAGCCCATGATTGAAGCACTCAACCAGCAGGGGCCGAAATATCAGTATGGCAAAGGCTGCCTGTCGGATGGCGTCCTGGGTTTCTGGATGGCTGACGTCTGCGGTCTCGATGGCGATATCGTTGACCCCGCCAAAGTCCGCAGCAATCTCAATGCGATTCACAAGTACAATTTCAAGCCGACCCTGTTTGACCATGTCAATCCGCAGCGGCCCACCTATGCGATGGGCCACGAAGGCGGCCTGCTGCTGTGCACCTGGCCCAAGGGTGGCAAACTGTCTATTCCGTTCGTCTATAGCAACGAGGTCTGGACCGGCATCGAATACCAGGCCGCCTCGCATCTGATGCTCGAGGGCATGGTTGACAAGGGCCTGGATATTGTGCGTGCCTGCCGCGACCGGTACGACGGCTCAATACGCAATCCGTTCGATGAATACGAGTGCGGCCACTGGTACGGGAGGGCGCTGTCCAGCTATGGCCTGATTCAGGGCCTGACCGGCGTGCGCTATGATGCGGTCACTCAGACGCTCTATATCGATTCGAAGGTCGGAAACAACTTCAAGAGCTTCCTGTCCACGGCCACCGGTTTCGGCTCGGTCGGCCTCAAAGACGGCAAGCCCTTGATCGACATGAAAATGGGCCGGCTGGATGCCCGGCACATCGTGATTTCCGGAAAAGAGTACAAACCATAATTCAGGCAGAAAACCTGCTTATGTCTGGGCCTGTTACCTGCCCATGTACTCGATCGCTTTGAGCAGCGGGGCGCTGGAGACCTTGACCATGCCGCCCAGCGGCTTGTTCATCTCCTCGATCAGAAAGATGGCGCCGCCGACCGACAGGGCGCAGACCACCAGGGCCGCAACGGCTGTTTTATTAGCCGGGGCAAGCAGTCCGAACGTGCCGAACAGCATCGTCAGCCAGAACAGCAGCACCACAATAAACGCCATCGGCAGCGACAACTGGGCCCGCTCAATCACCAGCCAGCGTGTTTGCAGCAAGTCCCGGCAAATCCCAATCGCTTCGGACTGAAACACTTTCTGCATATCATTCTGGGGACTTAGTTCCCGGACTTTGGCAGCAACAAGCTCCATGGTGATGGGGGATTCTTCAAAGGCAATCATCTTTTTATCATCTTCCTGTTCGGGCCAAATCATCGTTGCTGTTCTAATCATCGAGCAGCGGAGCTGGTCCCGAATATCCTGCGTCTGGGGGCCGTATTGGGCCAGGATGCGATCCAGTACGATCAGCTTGGCACTGCCCTCGGTGATGGCGTTATTCATGGCGTCAAATGAATCTTTGGCCGAACTGATTAAAAGCCCCAGCACCAGGGCACTGAGGGTTGCAATCAGGCCGGCCCCCATCTTGACGGCATCCCGTGAATCGCCGCTGAGATGATGATCCGGCAGAGCGTTGCGCAGCAGCAGCCCTGCAACCATGCCGGTAAGTACACACAAAAATGAGATGATCCCCAGTCCTGCCGCACTCATATTTTGATTCCTTTAGCCTGGATTTATTTGTCCTATGGAAATCACATTGTTTCCATCGGCTGCTTCAGGCAGAACGGAATCCGCCGTCCTGCTGTAATTCGAGCTATGGGTTTGCTGCTTTTGCTTTCAGATATTTTACAAAAAAATCGCGGACCGGCTCAAAGGGTTTCGGATCCGGAAAACCGTGTCCGGCCTCTTTCAGCACAATCAGCTCCGCCGACACCCCGGCCTTCTTGAGTGCTTTAAAGAAATCCTCGCTTTCTCCAACGGCAACGACGGGATCCAAACGTCCATGCATGATTAAAAATGGAGGATCATTCCGGTCGATATGCGTCAGGGGGCTGATTGCTTTGGCAAGCTCTTTTTTCTGATTGACAGTGCCCGTAAACAGCCCCTCCACTCTCGGCAGCCGCGGGGTGTCGTATGCATTGGGATCGGCAAACGCCATAAACTGTTTTCGACCAAACCAGTCACAGGCAGCCTGCACCTCGCTGGAGCAGTCAAGATTGCCTCCGACATCGCCTTCCAAAAACGCGACTTTACCTGATGTGCCCACCAGCGCCGCCAGAGAACCGCCTGCTGAACCACCCCAGACCCCAATTGCATTCGGATCAATCCCTAATGTTCTGGCTGAGGATCGCAGAAATCGGATTGCTCCCTTGCAGTCATGAATCTGTGCAGGGAACGTTGCCTGGCTGGTCAGACGATAGTTTATACTGGCCACGGCAAAACCGTCATGGGTTAAGACCTTGGCAGGGCAGTTTTTCTTGTTTCCGGCCTGCCATCCGCCGCCGTGAATCCAGACAACCAGAGGCAGCGGTTTATTGGCATTAATCGGCTTATAAAGATCCAGAAGCAGGGTGTGGCCATCCTCCTGGGCAAACAGAATATTCTCCTGCAGGTCAAATTGTCTGGGCTCCTGTTCGAGAGACTCCTGTCCTGGGCAGGTTGCTGCGCCCTGAATGAACATTCCCAGTATTAATATGGCTCGGCAGCATCCCTTCCGGGTTGGTAAAGTTGTCAGCGTCATCTTTGACCTGCCTTTCTATAGTTTTATCTGTATCCAGCAGCGGCGACGATATACATTCTCAATCATAGCCGTTTCGCTGAAATATACCACATGCCTTTATTTAATCATTTTTGCTTCTGGGACAGCGACATCCTGTCCCCAGCGTTTAGCCCGCTTAAAAGCGGACCGGTATAACGTTCTATTGAGCCGGAATGGTAATCATGGGCAGCTTGTCATTGCTGCCGGTCTCGGCGATCGTAAAGAAAAACATGACCGCCGACAACGCCCGCTTGGTCTTCCAGTCGCCATCATCAATCCAGAACCAGCCGTTACGGTAACGGACGGCGGCGAAGGCCTCAGCCGGTTTGTCCTTGCCGCTGTAAATTCTTACCGGGTACTGCCGTCCGGCCGGATCCGTCGTTTCAAAGGAAGGGGCGGCGCGCTGAGCCTTCAAGTCCTCTTCCGGCACATCCACATAGCTTGCAAATGCCTGCATGATTTGCAGCATCGAACGGCTGCCGACCGCCAGTTCATCATCCGCCCCGCGCACGGGTGAAAAAGTAAGCATAAATTTCTGTTGGTCTGCCGGCATCCTGAGCAGCCGCCGGACCTCGTTGGCCTTTTCCACGACTTCAGCCGGAATATCCTCACGTCGGAAGAACATCACGCCGCTTGATCCTTTAGCCGCGTCGTTTTCCACACGCAGCCCGACCGCACCCGCCGACTGGATGTCGCGCAGTAATTCCAATACACGAATAAAATCCGGGTCCGCTTCGCGTACGATGCCTCCGGCCGCCGAACGGTTGCGTACCCCGTTGAGCGACTCCACCGTCAGGCCCAGGATGAAATCCGCCGCATACCCCGATTGCAGCATGGCAAAAATATTCTTTGGGTCAATCGGAGTGATCAATCCTCGCAGAAACTTTTCACCGGTCATCGGTACATAGGTGATCGTAGGCCGGTCGGTGTAGATGGCCTGCCCCCCGATGGAAGTATAATCGCCCTGGACGGCCCTGTCCGAAGATGCAACGCCATTGACACTGACACCGGTCTGCAGGGAATACCCTGCGACAATCGACGCCACATCCATGAATACCGGCAGGTCCATGTATCGCAGTTTGACGATATTGAGCAGGGTCTGCTGTTTCCAGGAGTCCGCGATGGCCGTGCTGTAGTCGAAACGGTCCATCGCTACCGTCTGAGGTCCAAGTGATTTGCATCCGGCCAGGGCGGCAACAGCAAGCAGAATGCAAAGATATCTTGTCTTCATTTTAACCTCCTTTGGGTTTGAATAAACGACTCTGCTGTATAATGCATTTTATTTTCCATCCGGTACAGCGACATCCTGCCCCCAGCGTTTAGCCCACTGAAAGGTGGACCGGTGTTTGGGTGTCGGGGCGCTGTCATCGTATTCAATCAACCCCCAGCTTCCCCATTTGCTCCAGGTGCCCACCGATGAAAAATGACAAAGCAAGTCCCCGCCAGCGTCCTGCCAGGCCTGATAATACCGGTCATAAAGCAGCCCCATCCGCGGATGAGCATTGGCCTGATGAAGCAGGGCGGTCAGCCTGTCATTATTCTCCCCGCCGCCAACACCCACCAGATGCTGTCCTGCCTCGTAGGCGATGAGCTTGAGTTTGTGCTCATCGGCGATGGCTTTATTTTTTTTGATCCATTGGGTGCATTCGGGCAGGGCATGATTTTCGAGATGACTCAGAACTTGCTCCGCACCCCATGTTGCAGCAACCGCGGCGTTGGGGTCACTGTTCGGTGAGATATTGAAGCTGATATACGGCGCAATTGCCAGAGCGTCGGCGTGTTTGTACGCATCCTGAAATGTGACGACCTGCCGGGAGACGTAATCATTGGCCGCCCACCCCGGAAGCACCCGGACTAATCGCTGGGTCCCGCCAAAGACCTCCTGCCAGATTTTGAAAATCTCCACTGACCGGCACGCGGTGTATTGCCATGCTGCCTCCCACGGCCGCTCCGGATGACCGAATCCCTTTGCCAGACCCTGCTGCTGGGCATAGCGATGCTGGGCAAAGATGCCGTTCCAGACCTCGTTGGAATATTCCACATAAACTTTCAGTTCGGGATTGAGCCGCTGCCTGACTAATTTGGCAAAGTTCATTACATACTCATCGTCGGCTTTGTGCGGCATACAGAACCACGGATCAGCCCCGAGCCGATTGGCCAGGTCAATCAGGTATTCCAGAGCAATCCCTTTTTCGGAAAACGTCGCATCTTCCGGAACAGGGCGGTCTGACCACCGGATAATCTCCGAATTGTTGGTGTGCATAAAATCCATAAACCGCACACAGGCCATCCCTTTCCATCGCTTCAGCAGGGCTGGATTCCACGGATTCTCCGTATAGTCTTTTTCAAATCCGGGCATAATTACGCGGATATTTCGGATATAGTCCGTCGGGTCGATTTCTTTCAGCCGCAGCCAGATTGCCCCGCGTGCCGGCTCGACTTTCATTGTCAGTCGCCCCGGCCTCTGGTCGATAATCTGTCCGGCCCCCCAGCCTTCTATCAGCCCCTGCCCCTCATACAGGACCGTATAATTCCCGCCGGGGTAATGGCCGCCGTCGATGGTATTCAGCGGCGTCTCAACCCAGCAATTAGGTTCCAGCCGCTTGACCCAGCCGTGCTCATCCAGTTCCAGCGCCGGTCCCTTGCCCCACGGCTGCTCCAGTTTCTGACTGATCCACGGCCGCGACATCTGGAACACATCCACAAATGGCAGTTCCGTATTCCAGTCCGCCGGCCCGGCCAGATTAATCCCCATTCGGGCAGACGAGGCGGCCTGACCCGACGATGTTGTTAATGATAACAGCAGGCACAAGCTGACGATAAACGTATGATAATAAACGGATGCATACACGGCCCAAACTCCTGAATAAAGTGGTTTGACCTAATGACAATGCTCTTCATATAAATATACATGTTATGTCCTGTATTTCAATTCCTAAAATTGCTACAAATATTAGATTTTGTTCATTTTCTTTGTCATTTCTCTTCAGGACGAGCGTTTATAAAAGAGAATAACAAAACAATGATGTGAAGATAATGTAAATTCTGCTAATAAGTGGACAAGAATATGCGAGAATTAGTTATTTCATTGCTGACTTGTATGCTGGCTTTTTCGTGTGGAGTATATGGGGCGGCAGCGGTCATTCCCTTTGAGGTCAATGCCGGATTTACCATCAACAATCCCATCGACCAGGCGGTTCTGGATAGCCTGGTCGAGCACCAGATTACCCCCGCCAACCTGTGTTCCGATGAAGTCTTTGTCCGGCGGGTGTATTTCGATTTAATCGGCACGCTTCCGACCGCCCAGGAAGTGCGTAAGTTCCTGAGTGACAAACGTCTGGATAAACGCGACAAACTGGTCGATGCCCTGCTTGCCCGCGATGAATTTGCCGCCTACTGGACCCTGAAATGGTGCGATGTCCTGCGGGTCAAGGCCGAATACCCGGTCAATCTCTGGCCCAATGCCGTGCAGGCCTACCACCGCTGGATTTTCGAATCCGTCCGCGACAATAAACCCTATGACGAATTTGCCCGCGAACTGCTGACAGCCAGCGGCAGTAATTTCCGCGTCCCGCCGGTCAACTTCTATCGGGCCATACAGGGACGAAGGCCTGCCGATATCGCCGAGGCCGTAGCCCTGACATTCATGGGCATACGTCTGAAGACCTGGCCGCAGGAAAGCCGCCAGGAACTGGAAACATTCTACTCGCGGGTCGCTTACAAAAGCACCGCCGAATGGAAAGAAGAAATCGTCTATCCCGACCCGGCCCAGACAGAGCCATTGGAGGCCGTTTTCCCCGATGGAACCAAAGTCAAAATAGGCCCCGACGACGACCCTCGCAAGGTGTTTGCCGATTGGCTGATTCAGCCGGACAATCCCTGGTTCGCCCGGGCGATAGCCAATCGCGCCTGGTCGTGGCTGATGGGCCGCGGCATCATCCACGAACCGGATGATATCTGCCCGGACAATCCGCCCGCCAATCCCGCTTTGCTGAAATATCTGGAAGCCGAGTTGATCCAGTCAGACTGGAACATCAAACATCTGTTCAAGCTGATTTGCACCTCGCGTACCTACCAGCAATCCTCGATTCCGCAAAGCGATGATCCCAAAGTCGAAGCCCTCTTTGCCTGTTATCCGCCGCGTCAAATGGATGCGGAAGTGCTGATTGATGCCCTGTGCTATCTGGGCGGTACCGAGGTCAAGTACTCCAGCCCCATCCCCGAACCGTTTACCTTCATCCCCGACGAACACCGCACCATCGAGCTGGCCGACGGCAGCATCACCAGCCAGTTCCTCGAAATGTTCGGCCGCCCCGCGCGCGATACTGGCCTCGAATCCGAACGCAACAGCCATCCCACCGATGTGCAGCGGCTGTTTATGCTCAATTCCTCCGACGTGCGGAAAAAGATTACCCAAAGCCCGCTGCTGCGAAAAATCTTCGACGCCGGCAAGGGCAAACCCCGCGAGATGATCGCCAGCCTCTATATCACGATTTTATCGCGTTATCCAACGCCCCAGGAATATCAGACCATCGAAAAGCATTTTGCCGCCAAACGAAATCGCTCCGGCGAAGCCGCCGAAGATTTAACCTGGGCCCTGCTCAACAGCAGAGAATTCTTATTCCGACATTAAAATGGTTGAGGACCTTAAACCATGAAGCAGAATAGATCACACATCCAAACCCTGAACCGCCGCGACATGCTCAAGTGGATGCTCGGTACCGCGGTCGCACCGGCTCTCATTGAGCCGACACAACTGTTCGCCCAGGCCGCGCCGCCGCGCACTCCCGCAAAAGCCATCATCCAAATCTGGATGTGGGGCGGCCCGTGCCATCTGGATACCTTTGATCCCAAGCCCGACGCCGGCGAAGCCTACACCGGTCCGTTCACAAAGCCCATTGCCACAAACGTTGATGGTATCCGCATCGGCGAAATGCTCCCGCTGCTGGCCAAACAGGCCGACAAATATTCCATTATCCGCAGCATGACCCATCGCAGCAATGCCCACGAGACCGCGACCTACATGATGCAGACCGGGCGCAACCCGGGCGAGCGGCTGGTGTATCCATCCATGGGTGCGGTGGTCTCGCTGTTTAAAGGCTATGACCACGGTTACAAAAGCCTGATTCCGCCGTATGTTGTTCTTACGACAGCATTGGGCCGTTTTTCGGAAGTGGGATTTCTCGGCCCCAGATACAAGCCGTTCGTCACCGGCGGCGACCCCAATAAAACGCCGTTTGCCGTCGAAGGCATCGTCGCCGAAGGCATCACCGAACAGCGTCAGAAAGACCGCCGCCAACTGCTGTCCACCCTCGATTCGCTGGGTCAGGCCATCCCAAACAACGACGAATTCAAACGCTTCGACCAGTGCCAGAACAACGCCTACGAGATGATTCTCGGCGACGCCCGCAAGCTGTTCGATTTATCCCAGGAAAAAGATGAGCTTCGCGAGCAATACGGACGGACTGCTTTCGGCCAGTCCTGCCTCATGGCCCGCCGCCTGGTCGAACACGGCGTTCCCTATGTTGCGATCAACTACGGCGGCTGGGATACCCACAAGCAGCATTTCGAGACAATGCGCCGCAAACTGCCCGAATACGACAAAGGCCTGGCAACCCTCCTGCAGGATTTATCCAGCCGCGGCCTGCTGGACAGCACCATCGTCTCCAGCTATGGCGATTTCGGCCGCACCCCCAAAGTCCAGTGGGAAGAGCCCTGGAACGGCGGACGCGGACACTACGGCAATTGTTTTTCGGCCCTCGTCGCCGGCGGCGGCTTCAAGGGCGGATGCGTGGTCGGTGCTTCCGACGCCCATGGTGAAGAAGTGGCCCAGCGTCCCGTCTATCCTCAGGATTTAATCGGCACCTTTTACCAGTTGATGGGCATTGACCCCGACGGCCCGATGCCCAACCCCATGGGTATGGATATCAAAGTCATGCCTTCGGTCAACAAAGACGGCGCCCCAACCGGCGGCCGACTCAATGAAATTATAAAAGCCTGATTCCTTATGAAAAAAATAACGCAAATAACATTGACGGTTCTGATTCTTGGTGTTGGCTGTGTCTGGGCGGAGACTGCCCCTAAACTACCCAATATCGGCTATCTCTATCCTGCCGGCGCGCAGCAGGGCACGACCATCCAGATCACCGTTGGCGGACGAAACCTCCGTGGTGTCAAAGAAATCTATGTCTCCGGCGATGGCGTCAAGGCCTCCGTCGTCACCTATCAGGGACGGCTCAAATCCCTCAACCAGCAGCAGCGGGATGAATTAAACAGCCGCCTGCGCGAACTGCGTCAAAAATTCGCCCCGCCCGGCCAGCAGCGCCGCGTTGCCCCACCGGCTCCGAAAAACACCGCCTCCAAAACCGACCCCAACGCAGTCACCACCCCGGCAGAACCCGTCAAACTGCCCGACCATCCGATGCTGCGCAACCTCGACAAGCTTAGCGCCGAAGGCCTCCAGAAAGTGGTTGATGAATTCATCCGCCCCAACCTCAACCAGATCAATCCGCAAATCGCCGAGACCGTGGTAATTGAAATTGTCGTCGCCCCCGACGCCGCACCCGGCGACCGCCAGATTCGTCTTGGAACAGCCAATGGATTAACCAACCCGATGCTCTTCGAGATCGGCACGCTGCCCGAAATCCGCGAGCCGGACT
>CAZKAI010000016.1:0-1700 GCA_964550565.1 uncultured Pirellulales bacterium | reverse complement strand
ACCAACCCGATGCTCTTCGAGATCGGCACGCTGCCCGAAATCCGCGAGCCGGACTATGCCGATCCCGGCAAGCCCGTCGTCACCCGCCTGACCGTCCCGTCGGTCATCAACGGCCAGATTCTGCCCGGCGAAGTGGACCGCTTCCGTTTTCAGGGCAAGCAGGGCCAGCAGTTAGTCATCGAAACCCACGCCCGCCGCCTGATTCCGTATCTGGGCGACGCGGTGCCGGGCTGGTTTCAGGCGACCCTGAAATTATCTGATGCCGATGGTGACGAAGTCGCCTTTGCCGACGACTTCCGTTTCGACCCCGACCCGGTACTCTATTACCAAATCCCCCGCGACGGTGATTATATCCTGACCATCAACGACGCCATCTATCGCGGACGCGAAGATTTTGTCTATCGCATCGCCGTGGCTCAGCAGCCGTTTGTAACCTCCATTTTCCCGCTGGGCGGCCCGGCCGATAAACCCCTGACAGCGACCGCCCACGGCTGGAACCTGTCCGAAAAGCAAATCAAGCTCGATACCCGTGCTGACGGCCCAGCGATTCGCACCCTCCAATTCCAGCAGGACAAGCTCTGTTCCAATACCGTGTTCTATGCTGTTGATACACTGCCCGAAACCGATGAAAACGAAGATAATAATACCAGCGCCCAAGCCCAGAAAATCGACCTGCCCCGCATCATCAACGGCCGCATCGCCAAGCCCGGCGACATGGATGTCTTTCGATTCGAAGGCAAAGCCGGCCAGAAAATCGTCATGGAAGTTCTGGGCCGCCGCCTGCACTCCCCGCTGGACTCACTGATTCGCCTCAAAGATGCCCACGGCAAAACCCTGGCCTGGAATGACGATTGCGAAGACAAGGAATCCGGCCTGATGACCCACTATGCCGATTCGTATCTGACATTTACGCTGCCCGAAGACGGTGCCTATGATGTCTGCCTGACCGATTCCCAGTCCCATGGCGGCGACGACTACGGCTATCGTCTTCGCATCAGCCCGCCCCGGCCCGATTTTTCCGTCTATGTCGATCCGGCCAGCCTGACCATTCCCGCCGGCCGCAGCGTCCCGGTTAACGTCCACGTCTTCCGCCGCGATGGATTCGATGGCGAAGTGGAACTGACCCTCAAAAACGCCCCCAGAGGCTTCATCTTAAGCGGCGGACCGGTACCGGCCGGACAAAATGATATGAGTATGACCCTGACCGCTCCGGCCAATGCCCCCGCACGGGCGATTTCTCTGCAATTCCAGGCCCGTGCCCAGCTCGACGGCAAGCCCGTCACCCGCCCGGTCACCGCCTGTCAGGACATGATGCAGGCCTTCATCTATCGCCATTATGTCCCCGCGCAGGATTTCGTGGTCACCGTCACCGGAACCCGCCGCACCACCCGTCCCGCCCCCCAGGCCGCAAAACCATCCACCCCGATTTTGTAAGGGCAATCCCCCCGTGGTTGCCCTTTTTCCTGTATACCCGCATACCTGTATACCTTATTTGTATTCCTGATCCACGCCCCCCGTGCCTGCCCTTATTTTTGTAGGGTGCGACCTGCTCGTCGCCCATCGCTACCCCGTGCTCCGCCTCTGAAATTTCAAATCTCAAATATTCCACGAACTACGAACTATGAACTACGAACTTTTAATTTCTCAATTCGCTCCACCTTCCGGCCCAAAGGGCCAGCCTAACCCAGCCCAGGGCAACG